>JAZFPY010000083.1:0-2775 GCA_036444875.1 Woeseiaceae bacterium
ACCCTCGGAGGATGTTGTCGATCTTTCTACCGAGGAGATTCGTATAGACGAGACCGGCGAATACATTGACATCGAAGAGGGTCCACGAAAAGCGTTCGGCTCATCGCTGCTTGCAAGCCTACCGTCAACGGTCTTGCCGGTATTGGGCGTTCTCCTTGTTTTGTCGGTCCTCGCCGCTGGTTGGTTGCTTTTTTACATCGGCAAAGAAGCTGACAAAACTGCAATTTACGTCGGGCAGTCGAGTCAGTTATCGATGCTGTCGCAGCGGTTGGCCAAGGATGCGCGCGAGGCCATGCGCGGACAAGAAGCCGCATTCAAAACATTGAAGGCGTCTCGTGATCGGTTTGAGGCCATCGTTAACGCACTCAAGAATGGCGACGATAAGCTTAGAATTCCACCAAGTCCCGACAGCGTTAAGCCTACCTTGAATGCTCTTGGAGACCTTTGGTCCGGGAGTCAAGGCATTCGCGCCAACGTAGATCGCATCCTCAAGCATGAGCAGGGCATGCTGATGATGAAGACGGACGTCGATGCGATTGTGGGGCTGACCGATGAACTGTGGGATGCCTCAGACCAGGTTGTCATGGCGGCGGGTGGCGCCGGTCTGGTGCAGAGTGAGCTGCTCGCTTACCAGCTGAGATTTCTAAGTGAGCTTATCAAACAGGACGCACAGCTTTTTGCGGCCGGCGATATCAATGCCTTGGATGCCGTCTCGAACTTGTCTGAGAATAGCGAGCTTTATGGATTTAGATTAGCAAAATTGAATCAAGGTGCACCGCCAGCCGTAAAAGCGAAGCTTAGGCAGGCCAACGACGTGTTTACAAAGATGAGCCCGTCGGTGGATCGCATTTTGAACCACGCTGATCGGCACATTACCGCGCTGCAAGCCAGCACCGCCGTATTCAAATCGAGCAATGTATTGTTGACGAAAACCAAAGATCTGGTCGGTAAATATAGTTCGCTGGCAGAATCACGCGGGTGGCTCATCCCTCTAACCATCGGTCTGGCGGCCTTGGGTTTTGCTTTATTCGGTTTGATGGGCTGGAAGTTTCTCAGCGATGAAAAGGGTCGTGCGCATGCCAATGCCGAACAGAATCGCACGACCCAGGATGCCATTCTAAAGTTGCTCGACGAAATGGGCGACCTTGCCGATGGCGACCTGACGATTCAGCCTGAAGTTACGGAACAGATAACCGGTGCTATCGCCGATTCGATCAACTTCGCTGTGAGAGAGATGCGTAACCTTGTGTATCGCATCAAGAATGCGGCGCAACAAGTGGCAGTCGAGTCAGAGCGCAGTCGGCAAACGGCCACCGAGCTTACCGAGGCGACGCTCAAGCAGGCGGCGCAGATTACCGAAACCACGGACCGCGTTATGGAGATGGCCAAGTCTATGCAAGACATGTCACAAAGCGCGGAAAATTCAGCCGAAGTTGCGCAGGGATCAGTGACTACCGCGAAACGGGGTTCTGAGGCGGTGCAAAACACGATCCGTGGTATGGACGAAATGCGCGAGCAAATACAGGAGACCGCGAAACGCATCAAGCGTCTTGGTGAAAGCTCGCAGCAGATCGGTGACATTGTCGAGCTTATCAACGATATCGCCGAACAGACGAACATCCTGTCACTCAATGCAGCGATCCAAGCCGCCATGGCCGGTGAAGCAGGGCGCGGGTTCGCGGTCGTGGCCGACGAAGTCCAGCGCCTCGCGGAACGGTCCGGTGAAGCGACCAAGCAGATCTCCGGTCTCGTGAAGACGATTCAGACTGATACTAACCAGGCGGTGGCATCGATGGAGAAAGCGACCACCGGCGTGGTCGAAGCGACGCGGCTGGCAGATACCGCTGGCCAATCGCTGGGTGAGATCGAATCCGTTTCCGAGCAGCTGTCGGATCTTATTGTACAGATTGCGCATGATGCGCTCGAACAGTCCGAAACTGCAACAAGCGTATCCGGAAGCATGGCTCAGATCAGCGAGACCACAACCTTGACCTCGTCGGGTACCCGGCAGACGGCCGAATCTATCGGTAAACTTTCCGACCTTGCGCGCGAACTACAAGCCTCAGTAGCAGGCTTCAAGTTGCCCGCTTGAGACCGTCATATGGCGCAGCAAGCGCCCTCTTTTGAAGCGGTGGAAGCTACGCCGATCGATGCAGCGGTATTATGGTGCGAGCGCTTAATGGTTTTCTATGAGTACGAGTAGTCAAATTGATCCGAGCACTCTCGGCTGGGTCAAATCCGAAATCGACGAGAGCTTGAAGCAAGCGCACCTCGCGCTTGAGTCGTTCGCCGAGAATCCCTCTGACGATACTCGTCTGCGTTTCTGCGTTACCCACTTACACCAAGTTGTCGGTACCCTGCAGATGGTCGAGCTCGATGGTGCCGCGTTGTTAGCCAGCGAAGCGGAGGTACTGGCTGAGGATATCCTAGAAGAAAAGATCAAAGGGGATGAAAATCTGTTCGAGCTGCTCACGCGTGCAATGTTGCTGCTCCCCGATTATCTCGGTGGATTGCAATTTGGCCAGATGGACGCGCCGCTGCGGTTGCTCCCAACCATCAATGAATTTCGCGATGCGCGCAAGGCTGAGCGCGTTTCCGAGGATCAGCTATTCACGCCTGATTTGTCCGTTCGACCGCCACGGCACGATGACGACGAATCGAAACTGAGCGAACCCGAATACGCCGAGCTGGCGCAGAAGCTGCGACCACAGTTTCAAGTTGCTCTGCTCAGTTGGTTGCGCGACACCAGTGACGCGAAGTCACTGGAATCGATTG
>JAZFPY010000084.1:0-4208 GCA_036444875.1 Woeseiaceae bacterium
CTCCTGCCTCGCCTTGATCATGATCGGCGTGCCGTGTGCGTCTGCGGCGCAGACATAAATGCAATTATTGCCACGCAACTTCTGGAATCTCGCCCATATGTCCGACTGCACGTATTCGACCAAATGCCCCATATGGAGGGGGCCATTGGCATAAGGAAGTGCGCTGCTGACGAAAATGTTACGTACTGCTGTGCTCATTCTGGGCAGACTTGATCCGAACAGACCTGAAGGCGGCGATTATAAAAGGGAATTGAGTGAGGGAGTGAATCTTTTAGTTCGTCCGTCAGGCAGGTGCATGCTCCTGCAACACCTGCCTGACTGGCGATCTCTCTAGGTTTCGTCCCGGATCGACTGGAACTTCGATTTGTTATTGGCCTGCTGATACGCTTCCCTGCCGGACACAAAGCGTCTCTCGACCAGGTCCATCAGTGCCGAATCCATGGTCTGCATGCCGATCTGGCCGCCGCTTTGCATCGCGGTCTCGAGCTGATCGAGTTTTCCCTGTCGAATCAGGTTTGCGACCGCCGAAGTATTGATAAGAATCTCCAGCGCGGCGATCCGGCCTGGTTTGTGCTTCGTGGGCAGGAGTTGCTGGGATATGACGCCGCGCAGCGAGGTCGATAACATCGTGCGGATATGACTTTGCTTATTGGCAGGAAATGTATTTACCATCCTGTCAACCGTTGGTGCCGCACCGTTCGTATGCAGCGTTCCCATGACGAGGATGCCCATCTCGGCGGCGGTTATGGCGACGCTGATCGTCTCGAGGTCTCGGAGCTCGCCGACGAGGATGACATCCGGGTCTTCACGCAGAGCCGAGTGAAGCGCAGCTGCAAACGATTCGGTGTGGACGCCGACTTCGCGCTGACTGACCAGGCAACTGTGTCGCCTATGGACGAACTCGATCGGGTCCTCGATCGTCAGAATATGGCCTTTCATGCGTTTGTTAATTGCGTCGATCATCGCAGCCAGCGTCGTCGATTTTCCGGACCCGGTCTTCCCGGTGACCAGAATCATGCCTGACGTCTGCTTGCACAGGTTGTGAACTGCCTCAGGCATATCGAGCTGTTCCAGCGTGAGCGCCTTTGACGGGATCGCCCGAAACACGGCGCCGATGCCGTTAAGGTGCCGCATGACATTGACCCGGAAGCGGGAAATGTCGGGTATCTCGTAAGCAAAGTCGACGGCATCGTCCCGTTCGAAGTCCTTCTGCGTCGTGCCCGGCATGATTTCGTACATGCAGTTTTTTACATGATCCATCGTGAGCACTTCGTTACTCAGGGTGCTGAGCGATCCATGGACGCGAACGCGTGGCGGGTCGCCGGAAATGAAATGCAGATCCGAGCTCTGTTTCGCCAGCGCATCGGTGAGATATTTATCGACTTGATTCAATGACCTGTTTCCCGATCACTGCCACTAACGTCGCCATCAAGCACCGGCAAGATGCTGCTGTCGGTTACGTAGAGCTGGAATTTACTCTTGTCATTGGCAAAGCGGAAAGCGTCGTCCGGATCGACTTCCTTGGCCTTGATCGCCTCCAGCAGTGCCATATCCATCACCTGCATGCCAACATCCCGACCGGTCTGCAGCTGCGCCGGAATCTGGTGCGACTGGTCGTTCATAATGAGCTTGGAAATCGCACGATTATTGACAAGAATCTCGAAAATTGCCTTGCGATTGTGGCCGTCCAGAGACTTGACGAGAACCTGCGTTACAACAGCTTTCAGGCTCTGTGACAGGAAGCTCTTGGTCTGCTCGCGAAGTTCACCAGGCAGCGCATCGATGATGCGGTCGATCGTCTTGACAGCACCGGTCGTATGCAAAGTGCCCAAAACCAGGTGGCCCGTTTCTGCGGCCGTCATCGCCATGGAAATCGTATCAGCGTCCCGGAGCTCGCCGACGAGGATGACGTCCGGATCCTCGCGCATGGCGGATCGTACGCCGTCGGCGAAGCTGTGCAGATGCGTACCAAGTTCTCGTTGAATCACCTGGCATTTCTTGCTCGGATGCACAAACTCGATGGGATCTTCGAGGCTGATGATGTTGAGGCTGCGGGTCTGGTTCAGGTGATTGATCATCGCCGCGAGGGTCGTCGACTTGCCCGTCCCGGTTGAACCGGTCACGAGGACCATGCCCTGGTGATAGTCGCAAAAGTCGCGGATGACATCGGGCACGTCAAGGCCCTCGAGCGTCGGCACCTCGTTTGGAATGTAGCGGAAAACGGCACCGACACCCGTGTCCTTGCGAAACAGGTTTACGCGGAATCGCCCGCCATCTTCGCCGACATAGGAAAAATCGAGGTCTTTGCCTGAGCCGAAATGCTCCTTCTGCGAGTCGCTCAGAATTTCCGTGACGTAGCTCTCGAGTTCCGCGTCCGAAAGTTCACGGAACTTGATTGGCATCAGGTCGCCGTTCATCCTGAGCATTGGCGGTACGCCGACGGCCAGGTGCACGTCGGAGCAGCCCTGAGCCAGGCCCAGCTTCAGAAAGGAGTCAATGCGCGGCATAGGAATTCAGCAATTCAGCAATTCAGCACCCAAGCAAAAGAGCCAGAATGTATTATGGCTAATTATGCGTATCCTAGGATGAAACAGGGCCCGGCACCAGTGAGGTGCCGCACATTTCTCATAATTGCATGGCGTTCAGTACGTCGATCAGTTCGTCCATCGACTGGTAGCGCTTGGTCTTGTCGACCGACATTGATTTGGAGATTATGGTGGCGTAGTCATCGGGAACTTCCGGATTCACCTCCTGACAGAGCTTGGCCTTGCCCTGCACGTGCTGGTACATGACCGACATGTGATCGCCCCGGCTGTATGGTGGAATTCCGGTCACCATCTCGTACATCAGGACGCCGACACTGTAGATATCGGCCGTCTCATCGACTTTCTTGCCGAGGATCTGCTCCGGTGCCATGTATTTCGGCGAGCCGATGACGTAGCCGGTTTTCGTCAATTGCGTGTCGCCGCTGCTGGCGGCCGCCGCAACACCGAAGTCCACGATCTTGAGCAGGCCGGCATCGTTCACGAGGATGTTCGCCGGCTTGAGGTCGCGATGGATGACTCCGGCCTGATGGGCGACGGACATGCCGGTCGCTATATCAAAGGAGAATCCGCGAGCCTTCTTGAAGTCCATCGGTTTGCTATCGGGAATCTCCCCGCTCAGGGTATGGGACGGGAAGTATTCCATCGAGATCGCATAGGCGCCCTGCAAATGCAGGAAGTCGTAGATTCGAATGACGTTCTTGTGCGTAATCATTCGGGAATAACGCAGTTCGTGCACGAAACGCTTCATCATTTCTTCATCGGATGATACGTTCGGGTTCAGGAATTTCAGAATCAGCCGCTCCTCGACGACCTGGTCCTGCATCAGCAGTACGGTGCCGAACGCGCCCTTGCCGATCTTCTCGATATACTTGTAGCGGCCGTCGATGACTGTGCCGATTTCCAGTTTCGAGACATCCAGTACCTTGCCAACCTGCGCTTCCTCTGCCTCGGCGGTAACGAGCTTCTGAATATCTGCGTCGTCGATGAGCAGGGTCTTGGTGTGCTCCTTCATTTTTTCCGCACGAACATTTTCTTCCAGTACGGTCGACGAGAACTTGGCATCGATTTCCTTTATTGCCTGGTCCGCGTTGTTGATAATCGTCGGGTCATCGGACTGTTTGATCTGTTGCAACACGCTGCGAACGGTGTCTGCCCGCTTCGCATCAGCGAGGTGCGATATCGCTTTGATCGCTTCGACCTGAATCTCGCGTTCGGGGCGCTTGAGTAGTGGCACGATCTTGGAGATTTCCTGCGGACCGCCCAGCTTGGCGAGTGCCCGTACAACGACCGTGTCGGTCTTAACGTTCTGCCCCAGCATGCTGACCAGTTTTGGTACTGCTTTCTTGCTACCAATTTGTGCAAGGGCATCGACAGCACGTTCTCTGACCCACCAGTCCTCGTCATCCGTTGCTTGTATAAGATGGTCGACCGCAGCCTCGTCCTTGGTGGCATTGAGGATCTCGATCGCGGTACGACGGATGTCTTCGTCTTCATCCTTGATCAGCTGGAGCACTGAATTCATGACTTTCGGACCGCCGATTTCCCCCAGCGCATCGCCGGCCCTCGCGCGCACCCACCAGTCGTCGTCCTTGATCGCCTCGAGCAGGTCCTTGACCGAATCGGGATTGCCGATTTCATTGAGCACCTCAACGGCCGATCGTC
>JAZFPY010000085.1:0-3491 GCA_036444875.1 Woeseiaceae bacterium
CCTGCCGTCCAGCGAAGCTCCCACAAAATGTTTGCGAAACCAGCGCTCAAGGCCATCAAGAAATCGAGCTACGAGCCTTTGCGGTCGGACCAAGAGGCCACAGTTGCGAGAAGCTGCCGAACATTCCGGTTTCTGCTCAAGCCGGTCGCCATCGAGGAAATCGAATAGTTCTGGTCAATCGACTGTCTGCAGTCTTTTTTCAACAAAGTGGATGTAACCGCCGTATGCGGACGCGTCATCGTTCGTGGCACTGGCGGCGACTTTTATGACAAGCCCTTCCCTGTTCGCTGGCGCCCGTCATCGCGAAAGACAGAGTTACCATTATCGATGTCTGAATGTGCAGTCTAGTGCACCCTGGCGCGGCCAATGGTGTTGGCATCAGTACCAAACCAGACCTCACCGGCGGGTTCGAAATAGTACATGTGCCGAACGGACCCAGCGCCGCTCGGGATATCGGTTTCACTGAAATACATTTCGGACCGGGTGTCGAAACCAATGAAACGGTTCGGCGATACGCCGGTTTCGACGATCCAGAGACGGTCGCTCTTATCAACCGTCATGCCGTACGGTTTGCTCTCCTTGCCGGACGGCATTTGCCATTCGGTAAACTTTTCATCATCGGGCTCGTAACGACCGAGCAGGCCGAGTGCGTAATCGACGTACCAGACATTGTTGTCCGACGTGACCTGGAGTCTCCGCGGCCGGGATTTCTTATTGGGCAGTTCGATTTCTTCGAGCGTCTGCTCGTCTTTGTCTACGCGAATGAGCTTGTTACTGCCGAATTCGACAATCCACGGCTCATCGTTCGAGTTGATGATAATTCCATATGGTCTGGATCGATTCGTTGGTACGGCCATCAAAGACACTTCGCTGGTTTCTATGGTCAACTTTCCGACGAAATTGCCTCCCTGCACCGTAAACCAGATATCCCCCGCAGAATCGAACACCAGTGTGTGAGGGTCGCGCGCCTGACTGTCCGGCATTGTTATTTTCTTGATAGCCCCCGTGTCGGGATTGAGGCGTCCGATATATGACTTGAGATTTCCCGCAAACCAGACCGTACGGCCTGAATCACCCTCGGCGACAATCACGTTGTGGGGCCCCGTACCGGCATCGAGATCGTAGCGACTGAATTCACCGGTCGCAGGTTGCAGATTGGCGATGTAATGCCCTGTCTGACCCACGAACCAAACACGGCCCGAATCATCCACAAACGGGTCTCGTGGCCGCGAGTCACTCCAGGGAACCAGCCATTCGCGGATTTCGACGGGCTGTGAAGTCGCACTTCGTGGAAACCACATCATGCAGGCGACAATGCTTGCGAACAAAACGCTGGATTTCATTCGTGACCTCCTTGTTGGACCATTAATACTCAGGCTGTAGTGGCGATTTCGAGAAATCGCTGTGCTGCCTGCGCTATGTCGTGCCCGATACTGATCAAGCCCCCGTCATGTCCCCCCATAACGACAATTTCGCTGCTGGCGAAGTCAGTGTCACGGTACAGCCTCCTGAACTCCTCCGCCATACCGGGGGTGCCGTATGTCACGGCGGAATTTGTCGTCGGTACTTTATTGCGAAGCTCTTGCCACAGGGCGTCGCTGTGGACATGCACGATCGCCTGAATTGTCGGGTCCAGCTCGTAGATTGCTGCGTGCGTCAGCGATTCAGAGGATGCCTTGACCGGCCCGTGACAGGTGACGCGATTGTGCTGGATGTCATAGTCCGTCACTTCGGCGTAGTGAGCGCCGGTCAGATCGGCCAGGTAACCGGTCTGGGTGCCGGTGATGATGAACTGCACATCGGATCCCGACCGCATGCTCATATTGCCGAATCCGACACCGGTGTCGTCATATCGGCCCACCAGTGCCGCATCGAATAATGGTCGCCGCCAGATATTGAGTTCGGCTATCGCGGCGTTTTCAATTGGCGGGCCTTTCGTCCACTCGCAGTTGAACTTGATGCGGCCTTCATCGGTCATGATGCACGCTTGGCAAAATTCGGAAAAAGTCGGCCGAGGCCTTCTTCGCTGGGCTCGCATATACCGCGTTCGGTAATCAATCCGGTGATGAGACGCGCAGGCGTTACATCGAAGGCATAATTTTTGATTGGCGAACCCTCGGCGACTGTTTTTACGTCACAAACTTTATTGCCACGCATGCCGCGGACATGCGAGACCTCGTACGTGTCGCGTTCTTCAATCGGAATCTCGGTCATTCCGTCCTGTATCGTCCAGTCGATCGTTGTCGAGGGTAGTGCAACATAGAAAGGGATGCCGTTGTCGTGCGCGGCAAGTGCTTTCAGATATGTGCCGATCTTGTTCGCAACGTCGCCGGTGCGCGTCGTTCGATCAGTACCGGTAATGCATATGTCAACCTGACCGCGCTGCATCAAATGGCCGCCCGCGTTGTCGACAATAAGTGTGTGAGGCACCTCGTTTCTTGCCAACTCCCAGCAGGTCAGTTGAGAGCCCTGGTTTCTCGGCCGCGTTTCATCGACCCAAACGTGAACATCAATGCCGCGCTGCCTGGCAACATAGATAGGGGCGGTCGCCGTACCCCAGTTAATCGTCGCCAGGGCACCGGCATTGCAATGCGTCAGGATGTTAACTGCTTCGCCGGATTTCTCTTGTGCAATTTCCTCGATCAGAGTGCAGCCGTGTACGCCGATGTTCCAGGATATCTCAACATCCTCGTCACAAATGGACTGTGCTTCGCTGCGCAGCAAAGAAACCAGGTCCCGATTCTCGCCTGAAGTTCGAATGACGCCCAGAATCCGATCCAATGCCCAGCGTAAGTTAACCGCAGTCGGCCTGGTTTCACCCAGCTCGATTGCTGCTTGCTTCACGAAGCTGATCGGGTCTGTTGTTTTACTGCCCTCAATGGCGGCGAGATAAAGACTCCACGCTGCCGTGGCACCGATTAATGGTGCGCCGCGTACGTGCATCTCCCTGATTGCCTGCGCGCCCTCCCGGTAGTTGTTCAAGTCTCGTACGACGTACTCATGAGGCAGTTTCGTCTGGTCAATAATCTGAACAATTGAGGGATCGTCAGGTTTGAGCCAGATCGTCCGAAAATTTTCGCCTTTTGTGATCATCGTTGGATTCGCCCGTCATCCATTTTAGCCTCCGCGGCAGCCCCGGTCGCTATGCATCGCTTCCGGCGGGCTCGTATAGGGGTACACTGGTGCCCGTGCAAATGCCTACAAATTCACCTGAAATTCTATGGTTTGCGACCGATGTTCGCCCGTCCGGGGGTCTAATACTTAAGGTTAAGGGAGTTTTGGCCGGTGGCGATATATCCGGATGATAAACGCCTTGTAAAACAACTACTTGCTCACGATGAGCAGGCATTTGACACGTTTTTTAGCGATAACTTTGCGAGGCTGTACCGATTCGCGTTAACGCGCCTGTCCGATGATCCGGATGGCACACGCGAGGTCGTGCAGATTACGTTAAGCAAAGCCATCCAGAAGCTGCATACCTACCGGGGTGA
>JAZFPY010000086.1:0-2220 GCA_036444875.1 Woeseiaceae bacterium
GGCTCGACACTGGCGCACAACCACTCCTCGCGACCCGCTACCAACTGGCCTTCCTCACGCCGGGAATCTCTCCCTTCAGGCTGAGGAACCGAAAGCATATCCTGCACATCTGGAAGCGGCGCAGAAAGCCTCTCACGCGGCCACAGACCGGGCAACGGTTATACCGTCTCGCTGAAAACTTGGGTTGCACAGCGGCTTTGAGCCGCAAGGCTAATCGTGCCATCGCTGTTCTCCGTGTCCATGCGAGCGTGCGCCAGCATCGGTGGATGCATCCCCATGAGGCCGGTCAGGCTCCGAACGGCATCCCGAGGTGTCGCAGCAACGCCTTCCCTTCATCATTCGTCTTGGCTGTCGTCACAATGGTAATATCCATCCCGTGAATGGAAGCGATGCTGTCGTATTCGATCTCTGGGAAAATCAATTGCTCTTTCAGCCCAAGCGTGTAATTCCCGCGTCCATCAAAGGATTTGGGAGACACGCCGCGGAAATCTCTGATCCTCGGCAGCGCCAGCGCCATGAGACGATCGAGGAACTCATACATCCGGCGACTTCTGAGCGTCACTTTGGTCCCGATCGGCATGCCTTGACGAAGCTTAAAGCCGGCAATCGCCTTCTTCGCTCTCGTGGTGACCGGCTTTTGCCCGGAGATGACACTGAGTTCACCCACAGCGCCTTCCAGTAGCTTCACGTTCTGGATGGCTTCCCCCATGCCTACGTTCAGCACGATGTGATCCAGTTTGGGCACCTGCATGGGATTCTTATACCCGAATTCCTTCATCAGGGCGGCTACCACCTGGCGCTGGTACGTTTCCTTGAGCCGGGGCGGAACGGTCGGTCCGCTTGGAGAACCGCCAGCCACCTGTTCCGCTCGCGGTCCCTCTTTCTTGGGAGGCGTTTTTTTCGCGGAGCCCTTGTCTTGAGCGCGCTTGTCCGGTTTTGCCATTGCCCCTTTGGAACTACTCGATCACCTGTTGATTCTTCCGCATCACTCGCACCCGACGCCCATCCTCCAGCGTTTTGATTCCAAGACGCACAGGCTGCTGGAGGTCTGTGTTGAAATACATGACGTTGGAGATCGCGATTGCGGCCTCACGTTCAATGATTCCCCCTTGCCGATTCCGTTGGCTGGGCTTGGTGTGCCGTTTGATGATGTTCAATTTTTCGACCGTGACCTTCCCACCCCGCACGTCAAGGGACAACACTTTGCCGGTCTTGCCTCGTTCCCGGCCCGAGATCACCATCACGAGATCGCCTTTTTTGAGCTTGGTCCCCACGACCCTCCAACTGCACGGAAACGCTTCGCTTACAACACCTCCGGCGCAAGGGAGATGATCTTCATGAATTTCTTCCGCCGCAGTTCTCTCGCCACCGGCCCAAAGATACGCGTGCCGACGGGCTCACCCTGCGCATTGATCAGGACGCAGGCATTGCGGTCGAACTTGATATAGGAGCCATCATCCCGGCGTACCCCTTTGGTCGTCCGCACGATCACGGCGCGGCTCACGTCTCCCTTCTTGACGGTCGCCTTGGGGATAGCCTCTTTGACCGCCACCACGACGACATCGCCGAGTGACCCATACCGTCGCTTGGACCCGCCCAGCACGTGGAAGCACATCACCTGCTTCGCGCCTGAGTTGTCGGCGACATCGAGAAACGTGTAGTTCTGAACCATCAGATATCCGTGTCGCGCCAGGCGATTCTGAACAGTCAAAGATTTGCAGACCCGCCATGAGACGTGTGACGCACAGACTTTCGGACGTGTGGCGCTCTCCCTATTCCGCCTGACCTCGTTCCAGAATTTGCACGACTCGCCAATGCTTCTGCTTGCTGATTGGCCTGGTCTCGATCAGCTTTACCCGATCCCCAACCTTACAGGCATTCTGCTCATCGTGCGCCTTGAGTTTGGTCCAACGGCGCAGCACTTTGTTATAGAGCGGATGCCGAACGAATCGGTCAATCGACACCACGACGGTCCTTTGCATCTTGTTGCTGATGACGACTCCGACCTGCTCGCGCCGCCTCTTGGACTGTGTGGGTATGCCGCTCATCGTGGGCGCTTGTCAGCCGAACGCTCACTGCTTAAGGTCAGTTGCCGTATAAGCGTCTTTACTCTGGCCAAGTCACGTCGGGTCTGCCGGATTCGCATCGGATTCTCGATCCGCCCGGTGGCGTGCTGAAATCGCAGATTGAATAGTTCCTGGGTGAGCTGCCGAGCTTTTT
>JAZFPY010000087.1:0-3045 GCA_036444875.1 Woeseiaceae bacterium
TGAATAATCAACTCTGGTGCACCTTCGATAGTGCTATCAGCTGACTCCGAACTTAGCGAAAAGTGCCTCTCCGGATAGGCGTCGCCGTAAGCGGCGACGGTTGAAGTGAGCGCATCGTGCAGATTGAATCGCTCGAGCTCCGGGTCTTCCATGAGTTCTTCTACCTTGTTTGCTTCACTCATCGCGTTCAGGATTTTTTGTAGCCGTTTCGCACCGTCTTTTGCGCGCGCGGTGTAGCTGGCAGCTTCGTCTGTTAGCGGTTCGTGCTCCAGGTTTTCGAGTGATGAAGTAACTATGGTCAAAGGCGTTCGCAGTTCATGGGACAGCCTGGCCGCCAGAGAACGCAAATACTCGTTGTAGTTGCCGAGCTGTTGCAGGACGCTCGCAAAACTGCGTGAGAGATCACCGATTTCATCGTTTGCATACGCACTCGGGAGGTCTACATGCACTTCGTCCTCGTCAAGCGCAGTTTCGGCCGCGCCGCTAAGGCGCCGAATCCTCAAAGACAGCCAGTTCGAGTAACCAAGAAGCGCGGCTGCCACGGCGAGTGTTGCCAACAGCGTGAAGTTCATCAGTCTCGTTAGTGCCTGGTTGGTCAGGCTGAGAATCGCGTCGGTTCCCTGCTGGAGAATAACGACACCTGTTTGTACATTACCGGACCAGACCGGCTGCGCCACGGCGACGACAGCGCGGCCATCACTGCGACTCCGGAACCAGCTCGTCGTTTGCGCAGCACTCAATGCCCGCGCGATGTAATTCTGCTGCTCGCGGCCCGAAGGGTGGGGTTCTGCGAGCAGCGCCTCTTCGCCTGGTTCTAATAGCATGTTGTAAGCCATGCGCATCCAGCGTGAGGAACCTTGTCTTGCCTCCTGGTCCGATCGGAAAAGCGAGATGTCGCCTGCCTGGGCCAGCCGCCATCCGGTCCGGTCAGTCACGATAAGTCGCAGGCCGGGCTGGACGTAATCGGCAACCACGCTCTGGAGGAGCGGAGACGTAGTGACAAATCGCCCCGGCAGCCGGCCGCTAAAGCTCGAGCTGCGAATACCGGGGTCATGCGCGCTTTTTGTGTTTGTAACAACGATACCAAGGTGTGAATCGAGCAGGCGTCGTGGCAGACGCGCTTCGAATCGATAACCGGTTGCGGTGTCCTGCCAGTAGGCGAGAATTCTCGGTTCAGATAATCGCCGACCGTCCGATTGCACGGTGGCTACCAGGGACCCCGGCGCCTCGGCTGCAAATTCAAATAACGAGGTAAGATCAGTTCCATTGCTGGCGACCAGCACGATTCGGTCGGAGAATACGTCTGCTGCGTCGTCGTTGGCGCCGGCATCCGCAGACGCGTAAACGATGTTGTCGTCGCGGACATCAACGAACAGAAAAGCATGCTGTCCGCGAATGCCGAATGCGAAAAAAATCGGTCCATCGACGCCTCGCACCGTTCTCGCTGACTTGGGCGAAATGGTCCAATCGTCGATGTACCCGTCGATCAGGGGAGTTGACGAAAGCGGATGGCCGTATAACTGGTTCTCGCCGAATTGACTGGTGGGTGCGGCTATGGAGAACTCATCGGGAAACTGCGACAGGGAATCGGCAATCGCCAGTGCCGTGCCGGACAGCATATGTTGCTGGCCCACTCGAAGAGCGGATTCGGTTTCGCGAATGAACTGGCAGCCAGCCCACGGCAGTACCAGAGTCAGCAGGCTAACCAACAGCAACTGGCGTCGAAGGTTCATTTAACCGCCTGTTAGCCGCTTATCCAGCGATACCCCATGCCATAAACTGTTTCGATGGCCGCAAAATCCGGATCGATTGCGACAAACTTGCGTCTCACTCTTTTTATATGCGAGGTAATGGTGTTGTCATCGAGTACTGCCTGTGCGGCGTCCATCAATTGCTGCCGGCTTTTGACGTGGCCCGGGTAACGGGCGAGTGCGTGAATCATCCAGAACTCTGTCAGCGTCAGCCCGACCGGCTGGTCTTGCCATCGTACCGTCATACGGTCGACATCCAGTTCGAGATCACCGCGCGTAATGCGACTTTCCGCGCCTTGCGGTTTCTGCATCGCCTCGAGGCGCCGAAACAAGGCGGCGACTCTCGCCATCAGATGGGGCAGGCTGATGTCCTTTGTCAGGTAGTCGTCGGCCCCCAGACGCAGCCCTGAAACAGCATCGAACTCACTGTCCCTTGCCGTGAGAAAAATGATCGGCAAATCGCTGGCACGGCTGCGGAGTTCACGACACAGATCGAAGCCACCCTCGATATCGTCCTTGAGGTTTATGTCGATGACAACGAGGTCCGGCAGTCGGGCTTCGAATGCATCCATTGCGGGTTTGCGGGCGCCGTAGAGATCAACCGAGTAGCCCTCGCGTCGAAAAGCCGCCGCGTAGTTCTCGCGGATGGCGGCTTCGTCTTCAACAATCGCAATTCGTTTTGACACGGTTTGCTCCAATGATGTCGGTCAGCCCTGGAGCCAAAAATGCGCGCGCTTTGTGTTTGGCTGCTACAGGCGCCCTGAAGTCATAATTTGCCACATTATGCCGGTGCATTGCCATGCCAATGCCCGGGCCGCGCCCGATCGCGTTGCTGAACTGTAACCCATGGCGAAAAGGAGTGGGGACATGGAACATCGGGAAGGCGGCGCAACGGAACGCAAGGCGATCAGGAAAAAGGGGCAGTCATCGATCGCGCAAAAAGGCTGGCACCCTGCATTGCCCGCCGGGACTTCCGCAAATCGTATGAGTGAACTCATGAAACGGCATGCGTCATGGCGCTGGATGATGCTCGGTGTGCTGCTTTGCCTGTTGCGACCCGGCCTGGCCAATGCAGTGCCGGAAATCATGTTCGACGACCTGAGGCCCAGCCAGATGCAAAGTGGCAGTCTCCTCTTGCGGATGCAGTCCGGCTATCGCGTAGCCACACGAATGAACACGGATATCGATCTGCAAGTCAGCGGGCTGGTTGCGCACGTATCCGTGCAACAGAGATTTCTGAACGATGGCGCGGAATGGGTGGAGGGCATCTATGTCTTTCCGTTGCCCGATGATG
>JAZFPY010000088.1:0-3810 GCA_036444875.1 Woeseiaceae bacterium
TTGGGAGTAGCCGCTTCAAAGCGATCCAGAGAGGTCGCATAGAAACCCGGATCGCCGGCATAGGTGGCATTTTGTGCCAGGACATCCGACTTGCCGCCAAAACCACCGATCCGTTCCACGCCGCGCACAAAACCGGACTTCAGCTGCGCTTTAACTCGAGCAAGTTCGTCTTTGGTCAGGCCTTCCGTAAGGAATCGTTGCATTTCCTCGTCGATCGCCTGCCTGACCACTTCGATGTCGCCACCAGGCTGTACTGTGGCCTGCAACTCGTAATAGCCGCCGATCTCTCCGCTGAACAGGCTGCCACTCACACTGGTCGCAGTCTGGTCTTTGTAAACGAGCCTCTCATACAGTCGCGAATTCTTACCACCCGTCAACACGGCATCAGCAAGCTGCAAGAGGTCCGCGTCTTCCGATACAAAATTTGGAGCGCCCCACACTTTATATATACGTGCCTGCGGAACCCGGTCCTGCATCGTCTCGCGTTTATCGTGCTCGAGTTTGACGATCCATTCGCGGGGTTTTGCTATCGGTGGTCCCGGCGGGATGTCGCCGAAGTATTTCTCGACTTTCTCGAGCGCTTCTTGAGGGTTCACGTCGCCGGCAACAACGACCACAACATTATTGGGCCCATAATAGGTCTTAAACCACTCGTGGACGTCTTCGAGACTGGCGGCATCGAGGTCGTCCATCGATCCAATAACGTTCCATGAATATGGATGGCCAACGGGAAACAGGCCTTCCAGAATTCGGTAGTCAACCGTGCCGTACGGCTGGTTATCGCCCTGGCGCTTCTCGTTCTGCACGACGCCGCGTTGCTCGTCGAGTTTTTCCTGCGTTATTGCACCGAGAAGATGGCCCATGCGATCTGACTCCATCCACAGCGCCATGTCCAGAGCAGTGCTTGGCACGTTCTCAAAATAGTTCGTGCGGTCGAAGTTTGTTGTGCCGTTCATACTTGTCGCGCCGACGAGTTCGAATGGCTTGAAATACTCGTCGTCATAATTTTCGCTGCCGTTGAACATCAGATGCTCAAACAGGTGAGCGAATCCGGTCTTGCCGGCTTTCTCGTTCTTCGATCCGACGTGATACCAGATATTTACAGCCACAATTGGTGCTTTGTGATCTTCATGAACAATCAAACGCAAGCCGTTGTCGAGCGTGAATTCGGTGTAGTCAATGTCAATATCGCTCGCCGCGGCCACGTTGCACGCAAGGAGTATCAATGTGCCTGCCACGCAGATTGAACGATTCATTCTGGATTTAGTCATCTAAAGGCCTACCGGCTGTTGCCTGGTCGCGGGAGTCTAACAGGTGTCTACGCTGACTAAAGACTGGATTAATAGAACAAGGTTCCCTGTTCAGCATACAATGCGTGGCAATCCCGCCGACACCCTTTCATAATGCCGCCCATGAACAGCAAGACCGAACGGCGGAAGCTGTATCCTGCCATCGAACCTAACCATACCGGCTATCTGAAAGTCGGCGGTGGCCACGAACTCTATTATGAGGAGTCGGGCAACCCGCACGGCAAGCCTGCCATATTCCTGCACGGCGGCCCCGGCGGTGGTTGCATGGACAAGATGCGGCGATTCTTCAATCCCGAGGTGTATCGAATTGTACTTTTTGATCAACGGGGCAGTGGCAAGAGCCGTCCGCATGCCAGCCTTGAAAACAACACGACCTGGGACCTCGTGGACGACATTGAGATCCTGCGGGTTACCTTGCAGGTAGACCGTTGGCAGGTGTTCGGTGGCTCCTGGGGCAGCACCCTGGCGCTGGCCTATTCGCAGACCCATCCCGGGCGGGTCACGGAACTCGTGCTTCGCGGCATTTTTATGCTGCGCAAGAAGGAGATCGACTGGTTCTATCAAAAGGGTGCGAGCGAGTTGTATCCGGACCTCTGGCAGCACTACCTCAAACCGATTCCGAAACGCGAACGGCATGATCTGTTGCATGCTTATTACAAGCGACTGACGGGCGATGATCCTGACGTCAGATTGCAGGCTGCCAAAGCGTGGTCAGTATGGGAAGGATCCACCAGTTACCTCGTGCCGAACGACAAGATTGCAGCCGAATTCGGGGCGGGTGACCTGGCGCTGTCGCTGGCACGGATCGAATGCCACTACTTTGTCAACGGTGGTTTCATGGAAGAGAATCAACTCATCAAAAACATAGACAAGATCCGCAACATTCCCGCGGTCATCGTCCAGGGCCGCTATGATGTCGTTTGCCCGTGTATCTCAGCCTGGGAGCTGTCGCAGGCCTGGCCGGAAGCCGATTTGCGAATCGTTCCTGATGCCGGTCATGCCGCGTTCGAGCCGGGGAATGTGCATGAACTCGTGATGGCCACGGACGCATTCGCCACCAACTAGGGAATCTCTTGCATAAACTACTCATTACCAATGCTCGTCTCATAAACGAAGGTGAGATTCGCGATACCGATGTTCTCGTCAAAGGCGAGCGCATCGAGAAAATCGCCAGGAGCATCACGCCCGATGAAGGTGTCCAGGTGCTGGATGCCAATGGCAAGTACCTGATTCCCGGCATGATCGATGACCAGGTTCATTTCCGCGAACCCGGAATGACGAACAAAGGCGATCTGGCGTCCGAGTCGGCCGCTGCTGTCGCAGGCGGCATCACGAGTTTTATGGACATGCCGAATGTCAATCCGCAGACAACTACGCGAGCGGCGCTTGCCGATAAGTACAAGCTCGCGGAACGTCGGTGCAGCGGGAACTACGCGTTTTATCTCGGCGCAACAAACAGAAATATCGACGAGATCAAGGCGCTGCAGCTTAACGAGGCCTGCGGTATCAAGGCATTCATGGGCGCCTCGACGGGTGACATGCTGATCGACGACGGAGAAGCGCTGGAGCGACTATTCGAACATGCGCCGGTATTGCTTGTAACGCATTGCGAGCATTCGCCAACGATCTGGGATAACGAAGCGCACGCGAAGGCCAGGTATGGTGACCGGGTGCCGATGTCCGAGCATCCGAACATTCGTTCGGCCAATGCCTGTCTCGTGTCGTCAAGTCTCGCGGTCGAGCTGGCCCGCCGTCACGATACACGGCTTCACGTGCTTCACCTGACTACTGCAATCGAAATGAGCCTGTTCTCCAAAGCAGACCGGAGTGACAAACGGATTACGGCGGAAGTCTGTGTGCATCATCTGTGGTTCGATGAGAGCCGTTACGAAGACCTCGGCGCAAAGATCAAGTGCAATCCGGCCATAAAAACAGCGGCGGACAAGGCAGCGCTCATCGCCGCATTGAACGAGGGCCGCCTCGATATTATTGCCACCGATCACGCACCACATCTTGTCGGGGAAAAGCAACGGACGTATTTCAAAGCGCCGGCGGGAATGCCACTCGTACAACATGCATTGCTGGCGCTTTTTGAGCTGGCCGAAGGCGGTCAAATCAGTGTCGAGTTACTGGTTGATAAGACGAGTCACGCGGTTGCAGATATTTACGGCGTTGTCGACCGCGGCTATGTGCGCGAAGGCTACTTCGCTGATCTCGTTCTGATCGATAACAAGACGCCATACACCGTCAGTTCGTCGAATCTGTTATGTAAATGCCACTGGTCGCCGTTCGACGGTGTAACGTTTAGTTCGAGTATCGATACAACGATCGTCAACGGACACATCATCTATGAGAACGGCAAGTTGAGCGGCGACATCGTCGGGCAGAGGCTGCAGTTTGATCGGGGCCGCTGATGGAATCGCCCGGAATAGCGGGCCCCACGGTGTTCTAATAGAAGCTACTGTTGGAGCCCGTCCTGACGGGCGATATTCGCCATCAA
>JAZFPY010000089.1:0-4841 GCA_036444875.1 Woeseiaceae bacterium
TGGTTAGTGACGATAGTGGTGCCCGCGAGCGCAGCTTTTCCGGCATATCGAAGTCAACCAGGGAATCGCGATTGAGTTTCAAGGTCCCGGGCACTGTCACGGACGTACCGGCGCAGGTCGGGCAACGATTGAATGCCGGCGATCTGATTGCCCGGCTCGATGCAGCCAGCTTTTCCCTGCAGGTACAGCAGGCGCAGGCGAGCCTCGTCGAGGCACAGGCAAATGAGCGTAATGCGATCGCAATTTATAATCGCACAAAAGGTCTTTATGCCAACGATAATGCGTCGAGAAATGATCTTGACGCAGCAAGGGCCCAGGCCGAATCGGTGCGGGCGCAGGTAAGATCCGCGACAAAGGCGCTGGAAATAGCCCGGCTCAATGAGTCCTATACGATATTGCGGGCAGATACAGATTGTTCGATTGCCTCGATTGACATCGAAGTCAATGAGAATGTGACGGCGGGGCGACAGGTGGCTGCCGTCAGTTGCGGCGACGAGTTTGAGGTTGAGATCGACGTACCTGAAAGCCTGATCGCAAGCATTGATGAATACATGCCCGTACAGATTATGTTTGGCGCAATTCCGGATACGGTATTTGCTGGCGAAGTGAGCGAGGTTGCCGTTGCGTCGGTTGGCAGTACAGCAACATTTCCCGTCGTTGCCAAAATCGTCGAGAGTCATCCGTCGCTGCGCTCCGGCCTCGCTGCCGATGTCACTTTCCGATTCGACACGCTGGCCGCCAGCGGTAGTGTCGTGTTGCCCGTTGCAGCCGTGATCCGGGACCCGTCCGGGACCTTCGTCTATATAGCGGACCCGACTGAAGTCCCGGGGCAGGCCATTGTCAGCCGAAGGCCCGTAACGCTCGGCGAGCTCACACAATCCGGCATCGAAGTCGAGACTGGACTGTCGGCCGGCGATCGTGTCGTGATAGCCGGGATCTCGGTCATTCGCGACGGCCAGCGCGTTCTGATTCCCTGAGGCGTTGATGGTGATGGACAGCTAGTCATGGACCTGACGCGTGCGGCAATTGAAGGAAACCGAATAACGATTACGGTTGTTGCGCTGTTAATCATCGCCGGCGTCCTCGCTTTTCAGTCAATTCCCAAGGCGCAGGACCCAGGCTTCATCATCCGGACAGTCCTTATTACCACCCAGTTCCCCGGCGCCAGTCCTGAGCGCGTAGAACACCTCGTCACTGACAAGATCGAGAAGAAGGCGCAGGAAATGCCGGAGGTCGACAACATTATCAGTGAATCGAGGACAGGCATTTCGATTGTCTATGTCAATTTCAAGGAAAGCTACAAGATCATGCGGCCGATCTTCGATGACTTGCGCAGGAAGATCGATACCGTGGTCCCGGATCTGCCGCAAGGCAGTCGTGTACCCGAGATCAACGACGAGTTCGGCGATGTTTTTGGAAGTGTATATACGCTGACAGGCGATGGATTCACCTATGCCGAACTAAAAAACGTTGCGGATGAATTGCGTGACGTGCTGCTCAAGGAACCCGATATTGCGAAGGTCGAAATTCACGGGGCACAGCAGGAAGTTATTTTCGTCGAATACAACAACGCGAGGTTGTCCGAGATTGGCCTTTCGCCGCAACAGTTGTCGGCATCGCTGGCCAGCGTGAATATACTCTCGTCCGGCGGCAACATTGTTAGTGGCCGGGAGCGAATCACGCTCGAACCAACCGGTAATTATGAATCTCTCGATGACCTGAAGCGCACCGTGCTCGGACTGCCGGGCGGGGCGCTCGTTTATCTCGAAGACATTGTCGATATCTATCGCGGCTACAAAGACCCGCCAAAGAGCATCGCCCGGGTCAACGGTCAGCCGGCGCTGGTGCTGGCCGTGTCCATGCGGGAGGGCGGCGATATCCTCAAGCTCGGCAAGCGACTGAAAGATCTGATGCCCGGGCTGATTGCGCGATATCCCTGGGGAATCAAGCTGGAGACGGTCTGGTTTCAGGCAGATCTGGTCGAAGCGAATATTAATGATTTTTCGAGAAGTCTATTACAAGCCATTGTAATAGTTATAGTAGTAGTCATCGGCTTCCTGGGGATCAGGACGGGCCTGGTCGTGGGTGCCCTGGTCCCGGCAACCATGATATCGACCTTCTTCGCAATGCAGGTCTTCGATATCACGGTAAATCGGATCTCGCTGGCTGCGCTGATCATCTCACTGGGTCTGCTGGTAGATAACGCGATCGTCATCGTGGAGTCTATTCTGGTCAAACGGGAGCGGGGGGCCAGCCCGATCGACGCAGCTGTCCAGGCCGGGCGTGAGCTCAGAACGCCGTTGCTCGTCTCATCACTGACAACCGCCGTCGCATTCATGCCGATTGCGATGGCCAAGTCGGCGGTCGGCGAATACACGTCCGATATTTTTTACGTCGTCAGCCTGGCGTTGCTGATTTCCTGGTTGCTCGCGATGACCTTCATCCCGATGCTGTCAACCGTCGCATTGCGCTGCGGCCCGGAGCCTGATGCAGCCGATCAGGCCTTCGACGGTCGTTGGTATCGCATGTACCGGCGCCTGTTGGGCATCTCATTACGGTATCCGTATCGTTTTATCGGTCTGGTTATGCTGTTTTTTGCAATGGCAATTGTCGGCATGGGCACGGTCCGCCAGGAATTCATCGCGCCGTCCGAGGACCCGATATTTACTGCGAAGCTCGAGATGCCACTGGGCACTTCGATAGAAGCCAGTCAGCAGATTATCGCCGGCGTGGACGAGTTCGTTCGCAAGACGTATTACTCGCCGCAGACTGGCAAGCCGGTCGTGCGAAACTGGCTTACGTTCATTGGCGAGGGCGGTCCACGGTTTCAGTTGAGCCTCAATCCACCGAATCCGAATCCCGCAAATACATTCGTGATCGTCAACACGAGTTCGGGGGACAGAGTCGACGAAGTAATCAGCGGCATCGAAGCATATGTTCGTGAGACATATCCGGATCTCGCGGCGCAGGTCAAACGCCTGGAAAACGGACCGCCCGTTGACTACCCGATCATCGTTCGATTATCGGGCGAAAACATCGACACGCTCTACACCCTGGCCGACGAGGTCACGGCATTTCTCTACGACAACCCGGCCGTCAGGGATGTCAAGAACACGTGGGGCCTGCAGACCAAGAAACTCCTGGTCCGCGTCAACCAGGAACTTGCCAGGCGGTCGGGAGTAACGAGTGAGGATGTCGCTTACTCCCTCAAAGCCGGCTTGACCGGCATCGATCTGACTCAGTACCGCGAAGGCGACGAATTGATTCCCGTCATTTTGCGGACAGTCGCCGCCGATCGTCAGGACTTCCGCAAGCTTGACGGACTCAGCGTTTATTCGCAGGGAACCGGCCGGTTCGTACCACTGAAACAGGTTGCCGATGTCGAGCTGACCTTCGAATCCGGCGTTATCGAGCGCCGCGACCGCGAACGCACGCTGTCACTAAACATTCAGCTCACCACGGGCACGACCGCGACGGAAGTTGTCAGTACGCTGGTGCCGTGGCTTGAGCAGGCTCAGCTTAATTGGCCGCAAGGACACAAATTCGAGATCGGCGGTGAAACAGAAGAGTCAGGCGATGCCAACGCATCGATCGCGGCAGAGTTGCCGATCGCCGGCATGATTATCCTGCTATTGCTGGTCAGCCAGTTCAATTCCCTGCGCCGGCCATTCATCATTCTCACGACAATCCCGCTTGGCTTGATCGGTGTGACTTTCGGGCTGCTGGTCACAAATACACCGTTTGGGTTCTTCACCATCCTCGGGCTCATAGCCCTGTCCGGCATCATCATCAATAACGCGATTGTATTACTGGATCGTATCGCCATTGAAATTGAGGAATTTCGCCGTAAGCCCGCGGAGGCGATATTCGAG
This sequence comes from Woeseiaceae bacterium, assembly GCA_036444875.1. Lineage (GTDB taxonomy): Bacteria > Pseudomonadota > Gammaproteobacteria > Steroidobacterales > Woeseiaceae > JACZWL01. The sequence goes on from JAZFPY010000089.1 coordinate 3,873, forward strand.
GCGGCGCAACAACGTCTCAGACCGATCCTGCTCACCACAGCAACGACCGTGCTCGGCATGATGCCTTTATTGTGGGGTGGCACGGCGATGTTCGTGCCAATGGCGATCACGATCATGTTCGGGCTCGCGTTTGCCACGGCCCTGACACTGCTCGTCGTGCCGGTGCTGTATTCCTTGTTTTTCCGCATCTCCTTTGACCGCCCATAGCGCGGCGTTATGGCCACCTGACTGGTGATCTTTGATGATTATCGAAATGTTGTTTGCTGTAGCCTTAGTATCAGCTGCGATCGATCCGGTTCGACAGGATGTTGTCTGCGCGGAAGTCGGTTTCAGTCGATCTGTCGAGAATCGCGACTTTGAGGCGTTCATCGCCTATCTCGATCCGGAGGCACGATTTGTAACCGGACAGGTATCCCGTGGGCCTGAGGAGATAGGCCAGGCATGGGCCGGCTTCTTCGCACGGGACGGAGCGCAGATACGCTGGCGTCCTGCAATCGTAGAGGTAGTTGCCAACGGCACGATCGCAATCAGCCGCGGGCCTTATCGTGTGACGACAATTGGGGACACGGGGGAACCCGCGCATGTTTGGGGAACGTTCAGCTCTACCTGGCGACTGAGCACGAACGGAGAATGGAAAGTTCTGTTCGATGCGGGGGGTGATCATGGCAAGACGCCGACAGCCGAGGAGATTGAAGTCCTTACTGCAGAGCCCGAATGCCCCTGATTCCCCACGGAATTTAACAGGGCGCATGACGATCTACGCAATCTAAATGCGCAGATCGAATTCGCACCACGGGTTTCGCTTAGAAATGCTGGCAGATTGGCAAAGGCCGATCCTGACCAAGACTAATCACTAAAGGTCAGACCTCATTTTTTTACGAATTGCTTGTAGTATATGACGAACACTTCAGAAACGGGGTCTGGCCCCTTTTTTATACCACCATGAATCTTCTCATGATCATTATCATT
>JAZFPY010000090.1:0-3221 GCA_036444875.1 Woeseiaceae bacterium
CCGCTGAACTTCTTCACCGAGTCTGCCGAGAGAATGCCGACCGAATCGAGTTGAATATCGGCACGCGCCGACGGTGCAATAAATATCGCACACAGAACTACCGCCAGGCTTGATTGCAGTTTACTCATCGGCTCCCCTGTTTGTTCGTGTGGCGCCGATTCCCGCCAGCCTCCTGCTGCTGCGGGGCTCATGAGGCGCACCCCCGCACGCCTCCATTTGGACCCTATCTTTCGCCGGTTCAGGCGACAAATCAACTCTGTTTCGGCCTCGGGACGGTTTCGGGTCTGAAAACCGGCTTGTGCAGCATGACGAATTGCGTTGCACCCCCCCTTAAGATTGCCTTATAATCCGCGGCCTGCGAGGTGGTGGGATCAGGCTAACAGCTGGCTTGTTCCGCCCCCGCTACCAGATTCTTGGTAGAAACAAAGCCCCGCTATGGGGTTTTTTGTTGCCCGGGTCAGATTCCGGGCAGGGCTAAGGAGCAGAATAAGAATGGGCCAGAGGCCCATTTTTCGTTTTACGAACATATAGTTAGGTGATGTAGCCGGTGAGCCGTGAGGAATTGATGAAAGTGCTGGAACCCGCCGTGGAACGTCTGGGTTACGAATTGACGGACCTCGAGATCAAGCTCGAGGGCCGGCAGAGCGTCATCAGGCTTTTCATCGACAAAGCCGACGGTGTCGGGCTGGAGGACTGTGAAACGGTAAGCCGGCAGATCAGCGCACTACTGGATGTTGAGGATCCGGTGCCGGGGCGCTACGTGCTTGAGGTCTCTTCCCCGGGGCTGGATCGAAAGTTGACGAAAGTTGAGCATTTTCAAAGGTTTATGGGTGAAGATATCCGTGTGAAATTGCTCTTTCCGGTGGAAGGACGAAGAAATTTTCGCGGCGCATTGAGGGCCGCGAACGAGGAAAACATAGAAGTCGAGGTGGATGGCGAGTCGCATCGTTTGTCGATAGCGACGATCGAATACGCCAGATTGGTGCCGACGCTTTAGTGGAGTAGCAGGCAAATGAGTAAAGAAATCCTGATGGTTGTCGATGCCGTTTCGAACGAAAAGGGCGTCGCGAAAGAGATCATATTCGAGGCCATCGAAGCGGCACTGGCGTCTGCAACTCGCAGCCGACACGGCGAGGATATCGAGGTTCGCGTTGCGATCGACCGCGAGACAGGCGAGTACGACACGTTCCGGACCTGGCTCGTGTTCGAAGACGAGTCGCCGGACCTCGAGTTCCCGGATCGCGAGCTGCGCATGATCGATGCTGTCGATGTCGACGAAAATGCTGAGCCAGGCGGCCACGTCGAGGTACCGATGGACTCGGTCGAATTCGGCAGGATCGCCGCGCAGACTGCCAAACAGGTGATCGTGCAAAAGGTTCGCGAGGCTGAGCGCGAGCAGGTCGTTGAGGAATACAAGGATCGGGAAGGTGAACTGTTGTCCGGCATCGTCAAACGCGTCGACCGCAATGGCGTATATATCGATTTGGGAGGCAATGCCGAAGGATTTGTATCCCGTGACCAGATGATTCCGCGAGAGCCCGTTCGCCCGCAGGATCGCATGAAGGCGCTCTTGACCGAAGTTCGGTCGGAACAGCGCGGGCCACAGCTCTTCATGACACGAACCTCGCCACAGTTCCTGATCGAACTGTTCAAGATCGAAGTTCCCGAAGTCGGCCAGGGACTGATCGAGATTCTTGCCGCAGCACGGGATGCCGGACTGCGGGCGAAGATTGCCGTCAAAAGCAATGACGCACGGATTGACCCGGTGGGTGCCTGTGTCGGTATGCGTGGCTCTCGTGTTCAGGCGGTGTCAAACGAACTGGCTGGAGAACGTGTCGACATTATTCTCTGGGATGACAACGCGGCCCAGTTCGTCGTCAACGCCATGTCGCCCGCCGAGGTGGTGTCCATCGTGGTCGACGAAGACGCCCACAGCATGGATATTGCCGTCGATGAAGAAAAGCTGTCGCAGGCGATCGGCCGTGGCGGTCAGAACATTCGTCTCGCGAGTGAACTGGCCGGTTGGGAACTCAATGTAATGACGGAAACCGATGCGGAGCAAAAGAGCGAAGCGGAAATGCGTACGCTGATCGAACTGTTTTCCACACAGCTCGACGTGGACGAGGAAGTCGGGCTCATTTTGGTTCAGGAAGGTTTCTCGACGATCGAAGAAGTGGCTTATGTACCGGCATCAGAACTCGTCGAAATCGAGGAGTTTGATGAGGACATCGTCAACGAGCTGCGCACGCGCGCACGCGATGTGCTGCTGACCCAGGCGATCGTCCAGGAAGAGAAGATCGACGAGGCGGAGCCCGCTGAGGACCTGATGAGTCTTGAAGGCATGGACAAGGGTCTCGCATTCACGCTCGCAAGTGAAGGCGTTGTAACCCGGGAAGATCTCGCGGAGCTGGCGACGGACGATTTGCTCGAGATCAAGGAAATGGATCAGGAAAAGGCTGCGGCGCTGATCATGAAAGCGCGCGCGCACTGGTTTGAAACGGAACAACAGGCCTGATCACTGGTTCATCAGGAGTTAGACAATGGCTGATGTCACAATTGCACAATTTGCTGATGTATTGAAAGTTTCCGTCGACAAGTTGCTGTCGCAACTCGACCAGGCGGGCATCGAGGTCAGTGGATCGGAAGATACGATTTCCGAGGACGCCAAACTCGAACTCCTGACACATCTCCGGCGTAGTCACGGCCAGGACGACTCCTTGGTTTCTGATGGCGCCCCGCGCCGGATAACGCTTCGCCGCAAATCGATGTCGGAGCTGAGGTTGGCAGGCGCGCAGGGTCGCTCGCGCACGGTAAACGTAGAGGTTCGGCAGAAGCGGACCTATATCAAGCGAAACGTGCTCGAGGAGCAGGCGCAAAAAGAACAAGAGGAACTCGATCGCAAGCGCAAGGAAGAGCAGGATCGTCTTGATGCCGAGAAACACGAGCAGGAGCGTTTGAAGGCAGAGAAAGAAGAGAAAACACGGTTGGAGGAAGAGGGCCGCCGCAAGGAGGATGAAGCCAAGCAGCAGGCCGAGAGCGAAGCACGCGAAGCAGCACAAGCGGCGGCGGAAGAGAGCGCCCGGATCGAAAAAGCTGAGCAGGATGCCCGAGATCGCCGCGCCAAGGACAAGGACAAGAAAAAAGGCAAGCCGACGGATACACGCTACGGCCGCAAAGAATTGCACGTCGCCGGCGACAAGAGTGGCCGCCGCAAGCGCAAG
>JAZFPY010000091.1:0-15328 GCA_036444875.1 Woeseiaceae bacterium
GACTGCACGGCTGCATTGTTCTTGTCGAAGGAACGGGCTGGCGCCGACAAACCTTTGCCGGCAAGTGAGCCGGCGAGACTCGCAAAGTGCTCGGCCGCGGACGGTGATCTAAGCTGAATGATATAAACCTTGCTTTGCGCGCCCGGGTCCTCTCTGCCCGCCAGCCGGATGCTCGCAGCGCTGCCGCCCTCACGTAGCCGGGTCTCATTGTCCGGCAAGGCGCTGCCGGCCACGAACAAACAGCAGAAAATGAACAGCCTGGCAATAATCACGGAGAATTGGGCCCCCAGGTTCTTTTCGTCGTTTATAAAGAAACCAGCGTAAACCCCGGTTTTGCAAGGAACTTACCACATACCGTCGGCAGCCTGCCAGCGGCGGACGGTATGCCTGTGGGCCCTGGTAGTCCGTCAGGGTGATATTGATGGAGCACTAGTCGTCGCGGTAGCCGGCAAGCTCCTCGGCGGAGTAGCTGACGCCGAGGCCCAAGGCTATCCGGTTGACAAAACTGAAATAGGCGACGATCAGTGTGATATCGAGAATATCCTGATCCGACAGACCCTCGGCGCGCAGTGGATCGAGATCGCTTTCGGTCATTGCCGAGGGCGCCGAAGTTAGTTTCTCGGCGTGTATGGCGATATTGCCGAGGCGCGGTTCCAGTACCTCGAGGCCATCCGCGCTCGCGAGTGTCTGCAGGATGTCTTCGTCCTTGATGTACGATCCAAGCGCTTGCACGTGATGACTCACACAGTAATCGCAGTCGTTTGTCGCAGACACGACGACGGCAATTGCCTCCCGTTCCGCACGACTGAGGCCTGATTTGCCAAACATGATCTTCATGTACAGGTCGAGATGGCTGGCCATCGCATCGGGGTTCAGACTGTGTACCCGCAGAATGTTTGAAATCGCGCCACGCTTCTCCAGAAGTTCGGCATACACTTGTGCGAGTTTTCCTTCGGCCTCGGTAACTTCGATTTCTTCAATCCACGACATGGTTCTGTCCTTTCAGTTCATTCCTGTGCCAGCCAATCCCGGGGCCTGAGGTATTCCGTATAAAGTTTCTCTTCCGGGGAACCTGGTTCCGGTTGCCAGTCGTATTCCCAGCGTACCCTCGGCGGCAGTGACATCAAAATGGACTCTGTTCTTCCGCCGGACTGAAGCCCGAAAAGCGTGCCACGATCGTAAATCAGGTTGAACTCGACGTAACGGCCACGACGGTAAAGTTGAAACTCGCGTTGCCGCTTACCGTACGGGTGGTCCTTATGCGCATCGACGATCGGCAAGTATGCCGGTAGGAACAGGTCACCAATGGCCCGCGTGAATTCGAAGCATCGGTCAAACCCCCATTCGTTCAGGTCGTCAAAGAACAAGCCGCCGACACCGCGTGTTTCATTCCGGTGCTTTAGGAAGAAATACTCGTCACACCACTTCTTGTACTTGTCATAAATGTCGTCACCGAATTCACTGCAGGCTTTTCGTGCTGCGCGGTGCCAATCCAGCACATCGTCACGAAAGGGGTAGTACGGGGTCAGGTCAAAGCCCCCACCAAACCACCAGACCGGTTCGCCCTTGTCAGCTTCCGCACAAAAAAACCGGAAATTGGCGTGTGTGGTCGGTACGTACGGATTTCTCGGGTGCAGTACGAGTGATACGCCCAGCGCCTGAAAGCCGCGACCGGCCAGTTCGGGCCGTGTCGCGGTTGCCGACGGCGGCAGCTCATCACCATGCACATGCGAAAAACCGACGCCCGCCTGCTCGAATACAGTGCCATCGACGAGGACCCGGCTTTGTCCCCCACCCCCGGCTTCACGCTGCCAGTCATCGTGGCGAAACTTTTCCTTGCCGTCGACGCCTTCGAGCGCTTGAACGATTCGCTGTTGCAACGATTTCAGGTATTCATCGACCTGCAGAATTGAAGTATCAAAATCGCTCATGTTTTTCCTGCTCTCAAGACCTCACCGCTCATCAAGTCGCGAATTTCCGAGGGGCCGGCAGCCGGGCCGCAACGACCTGGGACGATATAGTCTACTAAACTACCGAAGCGGCGGCGGAGAACATAAGCGGTTCGGGCAGGCGGGCTGCCGGCAACATTGGCGCTTGTAGATACGAGCGCTGAATCGGCAGCTTCGCAAAGAGCTGCGGCGACCGGGTGCGTCGTGATCCGAACAGCGAGACCACGATGCTCGCCCGTGATCCAGTAAGGGACGTTTTTCAAGGCCGGTACTATCCAAGTGACGGGTCGCTCGGGACTTGATTTCAGAGTGGTCGTCTCCGGCAACTCTACCCAGTCTTCAAGTTGCTCGATATCCGATGCGATGAGAACCAGCCCCAAGGCCGGATCGCGTTTCTTGATAGACAAAATCCGAATAACGGCTTCAGCGTAATCGGGAATACAGCCGAGTCCGAAGACGCCTTCGGTCGGATATGCGACGATGCCGCCCGATCTCAGTATCCTGCCGGCACGATGAATTGGAAAGGACAGGGCCATAGCCCTAGCTTACTAAGCTTTGCTGCTTGAAGGGCACTTCGCAGGAGTCGCTCCTGCGCGCACCTGTTCCTCTACGCGTCAGTGCCGCCGGGTTCAATGCTGGCCGTAGTTTTCTTCTTCTTCCTGGTTTGCTTTTTCCTGGTCTTTTTCTTCGCCGGTTTCTTTTTCGTGGTCTTCTTTGCCGCGGCGTTTTTGGTATTCGTTTTCTTCTTCTTGCCACGCCGGCCCCTGACAGGCGCCGCGGCGAGCAATTCCTTGCATTCTTCCAGCGTCAGCGATTTCGGTTCGCGGTCCTTGGGCACGCGCGCATTCTTGGTCTTGTCCGTAACGTACGGGCCATAACGACCATTCAACACCTGAATACCTTCGTCTTCGAAATCCTGAATGATGCGATTGGCATCCACGATCTTCTTGGCTTCAATCAATTCGAGGGCTCGTGGCAACTCAATCGTATAAGGGTCGTCGTCACCGCGGAGTGAAACGTATTTGTCGCCGTAACGAACGTACGGACCAAACCGGCCAACGCTCGCCGATACCGGCAGACCATCCACCGTCTGCCCCAGGTCGCGCGGAAGCTTGAAGAGCTCAAAGGCCTCTTCCAGCGTAATATCGTTCATCTTTTGCCCGGGACGCAGGCCCGCAAACTTCGGTTTCTCCTCGTCATCCTTTGTGCCGATCTGAACGAACGGGCCATAGCGTCCCATGCGTACCGTGACCGGCTTGCCGGACTTCGGGTCGACGCCGAGATCGCGTGCCTGCGCTACCTGCTCGCGAGTCACGCTCTGTTCTTTTTCTTCGACGAGATCGGAAAATGGTTTCCAGAAACTCTCGAGTAACGGGATCATCTTTTTCTTGCCGAGCGATATTTCGTCGAGGTCGTCTTCGAGCTTTGCCGTAAAGTCGTAATCGACGTATTGCGTGAAATGTTCGGTCAGGAAACCGATGACGATTCGGCCGATGTCGGTCGGGATAAAACGCTTGCCATCCATCTCGACATACTCGCGGTTCTTGAGTGTTGCGATGATGCTTGCGTACGTTGAGGGTCTGCCGATTCCGTATTCCTCAAGCGTCTTGACAAGACTCGCTTCAGTGAATCGGGGTGGCGGTTCCGTGAAATGCTGTTCGGGACGTAATTCATCGAGGCTGATGACGTCGCCTTCGGCGACTTCCGGCAACAAGCGATCGCTTTCGTCATTGTTGATGTCATCCTTGCCTTCCTGATAGACGGCCATGAATCCGGGCTCGACGAGAACGGAACCGTTCGCACGGAAACGATGCCCGTCGTCGCTGTCCGCACCGGCCGCCATTTCGAGCGTGACCGTGTCGAATACTGCAGGAACCATCTGACATGCCATCGTACGTTGCCAGATCAGGGTGTAAAGCTTCAGCTGATCCTTGTCCAACTTGCCCTTGAGCGAGTCCGGGGTGCGTGCAGCTGATGTCGGCCGGATTGCTTCGTGTGCCTCCTGGGCATTCTTTGCTTTCGTCTTGAATTGGCGGGGAGACTCGGGAACATTCTCAGGACCGTAACGGTCGGCGATGACATTACGTATTTCGTCCACGGCGACACTCGCAAGGGTGACGGAATCTGTGCGCATATAGCTGATCAGGCCGACGTTGCCTTCATCGGCAAGCTCGATGCCCTCGTACAGGCGCTGGGCGACACGCATTGTCCACTGTGTGTTGAAACCGAGTTTGCGTGAGGCTTCTTGCTGCAGTGTAGAAGTAGTGAACGGCGCTGCAGGATTCCGTCTGCGCTTCTTTTTCTCGACCCTGACGGCCGTCAGTTTTCCATCGGCAGCATCGAGAATCGTCCTTTCGACCTCCCTGGCCGAAGCCTCGGTTTCGAAACTGAATTGTTCGACTTTCTCACCACGATATCGAACCAGCCGCGATACGAATGACTGCCCGATCTTGCTCACGTCTGCCTCGATGGTCCAGTACTCGCGAGCTTTGAAAGCTTCGATTTCCAGCTCTCTTTCGACAATCATCCTTAACGCCGGACTCTGTACACGCCCGGCAGACAACCCCCGCTGGACTTTTTTCCACAGCAACGGGGAAAGATTGAAACCGACGAGATAGTCGAGTGCCCGACGCGCCTGCTGTGCGCTGACGAGATCGTCCGAAATGTCGCGAGGATGCTCAATTGCTTCCTTGATAGCGGTTTTCGTTATCTCGTGAAACACGACGCGGTGGACGGGCTTGTCATTCAGCGCATTTTTTTCTTTGAGAAGCTCTACCAAATGCCAGGATATTGCCTCTCCCTCTCTATCCGGGTCAGTTGCGAGGTACAGCGCTTCTGCTTTCTTTAGCGCACGTATGATGGCGTTGACATGTTTTTCGTTTCGCTCGATGATCTGATACTTCATTGTGAAGCCATCATCAGTATTCACCGCGCCTTCTTTGGGCACAAGGTCGCGGACATGGCCGTACGAGGCCATGACGTCAAAGTCTTTACCCAGATATTTGCTAATTGTCTTCGCCTTGGCAGGCGACTCAACTATGACAAGATTCTTGGACATTCCTTAAGGCTTTCTCAACTCAGAAAATAAAAACCGCAGACATTGCCGCGGTTGAATTACATGCTTGGCTTCTCGGTGTCAAGAAATATTATTAATGTACCGCTCCTGCGCTGTCATCGAAAACCAGGTCTTCCATGCGGGCATAAGCAAGTTCCTGGCCGGGTTGACTGAACAAAATCATCAGTACGACCCACTTAATTTGCTCAACGTCGATGTCCGGCGTTTCCAGCGCCAGAAGGCGATCGATCAGTATTTCGCGCTGAGGCGGCGACAGAATTCCAATCTGTTCGAGATAGGTTATGAAACCGCGAGAGCCCGCATCGAGACGGGCCAGCTCGAGATCGTTGTATATCCGCGTTCCGTGTGCTGTCTGCGGGTTGTACGTCAGGCCGCCCTGGTTTTCCGCGAGCCCGTCGAGCCAGTCCAGCGCATGATCGATTTCAATATCGCCAAAACCAGCTCTGGCAAGCTCGTCGCGAAGTTCGTTCTGATCCGGTTCCGGTTCCTCTTCCGCGTCGACATAGGTCTCAAAAAGATACATCAGCACATCGAGTACATTTTCTTTCATGCCTGGAGTCGCTCCCTATTTATTCCGTATTAAGTATTTGCCACCAGATAGCGCCTCGATTTTTTCCTCGAGCTCCAGAATCAGAAGCATGGAGGAAACCTGATCGATCGTCAATCCGGAATCTTCGGCAAGCTCATCGGCGCTGGCGGGATCGTAGCTCAGGACATTCAGCAGAATCTCATAGTCGGCGTCATGGTCGGCACTCGGGGATTCGTGATGCTCTGCGTCGGAATCGTTTTGCATAATGTGCCCGGCGAGGGCGCCTAACTCGCTGACGATGTCTTCCGCACTTTCGACAAGTTTGGCGCCCTGCCTAATCAATTGATGGCAGCCACGGGACAGCGGGCTGTGGATAGAGCCGGGAATTGCAAACACTTCGCGGCCCTGTTCGCCGGCCAGTCGGGCCGTGATAAGAGAGCCGCTGCGCCTTGCGGCCTCGACGACAAGCGTTCCCAGACTCAGGCCGCTGATGAGCCTGTTGCGCTGCGGAAAATGCTCACGGCGAGGCGGACTGCCGAGTGGGTATTCGGACACCAACGCGCCATTTTGTGAAATTCGATGCGCGAGATCGCGATTGCCTGCCGGGTACACGCGATCGATTCCGTGGCCCAGGAATGCCACGGTCATCGCATTGGCATCAAGTGCGCCCTTGTGCGCCGACGTGTCGATGCCCTGCGCCAGCCCGCTGACGATGCAGAAGCCGCATCGCCCGAGGTGCTTCGCAAACTCGTAAGCATTTTCTCTGCCTCCGCGGGTGGGATTTCGGCTGCCTACAATCGACAGGGCCGGCAGGTGAAGGGCGTCGGCGTTACCGACAATATATAAAAGAGTGGGTGGACCCGGAATTTGCCGCAATAGCTCCGGATAGTCACCAGAATCACAGCGAATTATCCGGTTCCCCGCTTTTTCCAGCCAGGCAAGGGACTTGGCAAGCAAATCTTCGTCGGGATTCAGGATCGCTGCGCGGACTTCATCAGTGACGCCGGATTTCGACAAAGCAGGAGCGCTCAAGCAGACGACTTTTTCTACAGCGCCATATGCATCGAGAAGCGCGGCGAGTACATCGGTGCCGATTCGTGCATTGGCCAGAATCAGCCAGGCTCGGTCCTTATCGTTCATGAAATCCCCTGACAGCAAATTATCCGCCCAATAAAAACGGGCCGGTACCCCGTAAAGAGTACCGGCCCGTTTTCAGGCTTTAATCAGTCGGGGTTGCGTACGGCGTCGAGTACGTGAATCGGGTTGGTTGCCTCCATCACGAGCCCGTACCCAATACGGTCATATACCTTAAACACCATGAGAGTGCCGGCTTCCTCATCCGGCAACTTGACCTTGCCACCGCGAAACATTGAACCGCTTCCATAATGGTCCCGCACAACTTCGCCCGCCTGGAAAATCGTCAGGACGTCTCCCGGTGCCAGACCGTCTCGTGCGCCACGGTTCATGACCACGACCTGGTACTGGCCGATCATAGACACGCCATCTACTACCGAGATGATGCGACCATCAATCTCCATATCGGGGGCTTTCGGGAAGAAATTCAGCGGAATCTCAACGGCTTCCGGGATGAGACGGTCGCCACCGAGCGCCTCGCGATTGGTATCCGTCAGTGCAACAGAAGCCGGATCGCCACCGCGAGCCAGCAAACCTTCACCGACATAGATTCCCTGGTAGCCGATAAGCTTGCCGTCGTCCGGGTCCCGTAACTGCTCGCCGACGTGAACAACACTGTATTGCGTGCCTGGCTCGGTCGCCGGGAGGCCGCGCACGTAAACTGTGTTGCCAGCCGCCGCCATCAAGTGATCGCCACGTGTCGCAACGATATACGGTAGTTTATCCACCTGCCCTTTCTCGAGAACGAGCCCCCTGGACAGGAACGCAGCTATTTTCTCATACGGAATGCTGGTGATTGCTTCGCTTAAGGGTGTCGATCTGGCCTGTGGCGACAAGCGGTATGCCGCCCCCCGGCTAACCGTGGTGACGCGCTGCCGACCGTCAACATGAACCAGGGCGAGTACATCGCCCGGAAAAATAAGGTGCGGGTTTTCAATCTGCGGATTGACATACCAGACTTCGGGCCAATACCACGGGTCTCTAAGAAACGATGCGGCGATATCCCAAAGCGTGTCACCGACCTGGACGGTATATTCGTCGGGATGTCCTTCGGCAAGCGGGGTTCGGGACTCCGTTTGCTCAACCAGTTGCGGTTTGTAGGTCGGCTGGCTGGCGGGGGCCTCAGAGGCCATAGATGTCGAGCGACTTGGCTCCGTCGTCGTTCGCTGGACAGGAGCCGGGGCTTCGTCGTCATTTGCAAACGGATTCAGACCGCAGCCAGCCACTGATGCGGCCAGCGCAATAACGGTCAGTCGTACACTGAGATTCAAGCAATTTTTGCTAAGTGACATGATCGACGGGTGCTCCATCAAAGTAGTCAGAACCTGCCAGCAGGCAGGCGTTGCTATAATATGTCGTGTCGAGGCCTTTCAGACTGCCAAACGCGTCACAATTCCGGCCCATTTAGGGCCTCGCAAGCTGATTTTCTGGCGGCATTGTCCGTCATCTTATTCAATAAAGTCAAAAATTTAGGCGCATTTTATAGCTATTCACACGAGTTGACTCGAGGATCTATGGCAATACTTGGCATTTTGGAGTTCCCGGATCCGAGGCTGCGTAAGACGGCCGTTCCAGTGCCCGCTGTGGGCGATGATCTGCAGCGGTTGATCGACGACATGTTCGAGACAATGTACGCAGCACCGGGCATCGGACTGGCAGCAACCCAGGTGGATGTGCACAAACGCCTGCTCGTCGCGGACGTCTCGATAGAGAAAAACGATCCGCATGTGTTGATCAACCCGGAAATCCTGGCGAAGGACGGCGTCACGGTAACAGAGGAAGGTTGCCTGTCTGTGCCTGGTTACTATGACGAAGTCGAGCGCGCCGAGCATATTCGCGCCCGCTATCTCGATCGCGACGGGAATACTGTCGAAAGGGATGCGGAGGGCCTGCTGGCAGTTTGTATTCAGCATGAAATAGATCACCTGAACGGCAAGTTGTTTGTCGATTATCTGTCTGAGGCCAAGCGGCAGCGCATTCGCAAGAAGCTGATGAAAGATCGGAGAGAACAGCCTTTACAGGCCGCGATACTCTAGCTGTGAATTCTGTGAAGGTTGTTCACACGGGCTGAATCCGAGAAGCTGCCAGGTGATCAAATCCTTGAGCGATCTTACGCAGCATCTGACAAAACATTCGGGCTGACTCAGCACATTCTTTGAAGTTTCGAACTAGTGGTCCAACAAGTTTATGAGCGGCAGAAGAATCTTGTTCGCCGGCACGCCGGAATTCGCGCTTGCTTCACTACGTGCACTTTGCGATTCGGGTGTTACGCCGCTCGCGGTCTTTACTCAACCTGACAGGCCGGCGGGCAGGGGAAGGAAACTCAAAGCAAGTCCCGTCAAAGAATTTGCGCTGAGCAAAAAAATTACGGTGCACCAGCCCGAATCACTTAAAGATGCCGATATCGTAAAGGAAATTGCCGAATTACAGGCGGACCTGATGATCGTGGCGGCGTATGGGCTCATACTGCCGCAGGCGATTCTCGACCTGCCAGAGCACGGCTGCCTCAATGTTCACGCATCGCTGTTGCCGCGCTGGCGCGGTGCCGCACCGATACAGGCGGCAATTCTTGCCGGAGATGAGGAAACGGGCATCAGTTTGATGCAAATGACCGCAGGGCTCGACAGCGGGCCCGTGTTCGCGCAGCAATCTGTTCGAATTGGCGATACGGAATGTGCCGGCGAGTTGCTTGACCGGCTGGCACTGTTGGGCGGTGTAATGCTTTGCGAACAATTGCCGGGCATCCTCGATGGCAAACTCCAGGCAGAGCCGCAAGATGAGAATTCGGTAACATATGCCGGCAAGATTAGAAAAAACGATGCGGCGATGAACTGGCGTAAGTCCGCCACAGAGTTGCTGCGGCAGGTGCGGGCGTACAAGCCGGTACCCGGAGCATTTTTCGATTTCGACGGCGAACAGGTTAAGTGTTGGTCGGCGGAGATTGGCAACGGACAAAGCGGAACGGTTGGTACTGTTATAGCTGCAGGGCGCAACGGCATAGATGTTGCCTGCGGGGATGGCGTGCTGCGAATGCTCGAATTGCAGCGGCCAGGACGGGGAAAAATCAGGGCAGGCGAGTTCACGGATCAAACGTCCATAATGGGCAGGCGACTGGACTGATTCCCTATGGATGAAAAGAAGACAGGCGCCCGGACCCGGGCCCGGGCGGCGGAAGCTGTCGATGCAGTCGTCATTCGGAGCCGGTCACTCGATACTGCGTTAGCTCAGGCGGAAGCAGGCATAAGCCCGTCGGAGCGAGGCCTGGCAAGGGCTCTCTGTTACGGTACGTTGCGGTTTCACTGGCGCCTGCGGTCGCAGGTCAGTGCTTTGCTGGACCGGCCGCTCAAGGCAAAGGACAGCGTCATCGAGTCTCTGATCGCTGTTGGCATCTATCAGCTCACCGGCACCCGAATACCCGATCATGCTGCGGTGTCGATGACGGTCGATGCCTCAAGGGTGCTACGACGGCCGAAGTATGCGTCGCTGATCAACGCGGTTCTCAGAAACTTCCTGCGCAAAAACATGCAGGCTGCGGAGCCTGTGGATGAGGAAGCCCGCTACTCGCATCCTGCGTGGCTGCTCGAGCGCCTACGGTGTGACTGGCCGGATCACTGGCTCGAGATAGTGGAAGCGGGGAACAGGCAGGCACCGATGTGGCTCCGCGTAAACATTAATCGCCAGTCTCAGGCCGGGTATATCAATGAACTCAAGGAATTCCAAGAATCAAGGCAATCTGCAGACGATGCTGCGTCGCATCAGGTAATCGCCGGGTTCGACCAGGCCGTCAAGCTGGCGCGCCCGCGGCCTGTCAGCGAGCTGCCCGGTTTCAGTGATGGGCAGGTATCGGTACAGGATGCCGCTGCGCAGCTGGCCGGACCGTGGCTGCTCCGAGGCGGCGCTAAACGCATCCTCGATGCCTGCGCGGCGCCCGGCGGGAAAACCGGGCAGCTGTTGGAACTTGCGGGGCCGGATGCCGATCTAACGGCTATTGATCTCGATGAGGACCGACTCGACAAAGTTCGCGAGAACCTGGCGCGGCTGGGCCTGTCCGCAACCGTTCTTGCGGCCGACGCATCAACACCAGATGAGTGGTGGGCCGGTGCGCAGTTCGACAGGATCCTGCTGGATGCACCGTGTTCGGGCAGTGGCGTCATTCGCCGCCATCCGGACATCAAGCTGCTGCGACGGGCCGAGGACATCGCAACCCTGGCCGGATCACAGCTGGCCCTGCTGCGGGCGCTCTGGCCGCTCCTCGAGGCAAACGGGCGGCTGCTCTACGCGACCTGCTCGGTCCTGACGGAGGAAAATGACGCGGTGGTGAGGGAATTTCTGAAGACGCAGGCAGACGCCAGGGAAAACGATGCGTTGCCAAATAACAACATCCGCGATTTAATGCAGCGTAAGACATGTGGATATCAGATCCTGCCCGGCAACCAGGATGTGGATGGCTTTTATTACGCATGTCTGGAGAGGGTTGGCTGACAACAATATGACTGGAAGATCGACAAGCAGCCTTGCTGCGATTCTCGTATGCGGCTTGATGACAACACTGTTCCTGATGACCGCGAAGGCACAGGACAGGCTTGAGCGTGCGGGCTACTTTGAAGTGCGATCGGCATCGACGACTCTGATCGACGGGGTGCACGAACTTGAATCCCGCCTGCAACTCGTCCTGAGTGACGAAGCACTCGATGCGCTCAACAGTGGCGTTGCGCTCCGGATTGCACTCAATCTCGAATTTATCCGGGTCCGCCGCTTCATCCCCGACGCGACAGATGCCGAGCTCGTCGTCAACTACGAGCTCGAGTACCGGCCACTGAGCCAGCGGTACATCGTCAGCAACCTGAACAGCGGCAATCAGGATTCATTTGCAACACTTTACTCGGCACTGAATAACCTTGGCCGGATTCAGGGCCTGCCGGTCATCGATGACTCGATTCTTGAGGCCGGCAAGACTTACCGGATACGTTTGCGCGCCAGGTTGAGCACGGAACAATATCCTGCTCCTTTGCGGATTTTGTTTTTCTGGCGCGACCAATGGCAGCTGGAAAGTGATTGGTTCGAATGGATACTCGCAAGATAAAAAACATGGTCTATACGGCGCTTGGCGCGACAGGCGTCGGGCTTGCCGTGACGGCGCTTTTCCTTCTCAGCCGTACCGCCCAGAACTCCGAGGACTTTGACCGGCTGCATATTCTGATTCTGTTGATTAACGTGGCCGGCGTCGTCGTGCTGTTTGCATTGCTCGTCGGCAACCTCGTCCGGCTGCTGCGTGATTACCGGACTGACGTGCCCGGGGCAAGGCTCAAAGCTCGTATGGTCGGCATGTCGGTGTCGCTTGCTGTCGTGCCGCTACTGGTGGTCTTCTACTTCTCGATGCAGTTTATTAATCGCGGCATCGATACCTGGTTCAACGTCGAAGTCGAGAAGGGCCTTGATGACGCACTTGCCCTAAGCCGCGCCGCGCTCGAAATGCAAATGCGCGATAACCTGGGGACGACCGTACAGATTGCGGAGCGCTTGCGGAACGTCAGCAGACGTCAGCTGATTTTCGAGCTGAGCATGCTGCGGCGGGAAAGTGGTGCGAGCGAGATCAGCGTGTTCGGACGCAACAGACGGATCCTGGCGACCAGTTCCGATTTCGCCGCGAACCGCCTGCCACAGGTGCCGAAAGACGAGGTACTCTTGCAGATCCGCCAAAACAGGCCGTTCGTCAGTCTCGATCCGCTGGAGCGCGGCAGCTTCCAGATTCGGACGGCCGTTGCATTCGGCGACCGCAGCCGGCCGGAGACCGTGGGCGTCATTCAGGCGTATTTTCCGGTGTCGGAGAGAATCGGCCGCATGGCCAACAGCGTCGATTCATCGTACAGCGAATACAAACGGCTTCTCTATCTCCGTGAGCCTCTCAAGAGAACTTTTACGCTCACGCTGACCGTCGTGTTACTGCTTTCGATGCTGACGTCGGTCTATGGAGCGTTTGTACTGTCCAGAAGGCTCGTCGCGCCGATTCAGAACCTGGTCGCGGGAACCAGGGCAGTTGCGAAAGGGGATTTCGATACACGCCTGCCAACGCCGTCACGGGACGAGATCGGCTTTCTCGTCAGCTCGTTTAACGAAATGACCGAGAAATTATCCGAGGCGCGGCGGCAGGCCAGCCTGAGTCAGGCACAAGTCGAAGCCGAACGCGCAAACCTCGAAGTCATCCTGGCAAGGCTCTCAACTGGCGTTGTGGCCCTGGAATCCGACCTCAGGATTCGCACGGCAAACCAGGCGTCGGGGGCCATTCTCAACGTCGATCTCGAAAACCGAATCGGCGAATACTTGCCGGACGTCGCCAAGGGCCAGCCGCTTCTCGAGCAATTTGTTGATTTGGCGCGGGTTCATCTCAATGCCGGGGAAACGGAATGGAGAGAACAGATTGTGTTGCGTGGTGAAGTCGGGCGGCGCGTGCTGACTTGCGCTTGCACGGCATTGCCGGGCGACGAGGATCACGCCGCGGGATTCGTGGTCGTCTTTGACGACATCACGGCGTTGCTCCAGGCGCAGCGGGATGCGGCCTGGGGCGAAGTTGCCAGGCGACTCGCGCACGAAATCAAGAACCCGCTGACGCCTATACAACTCTCTGCCGAGCGGCTGCGGCGCAAATACATCAATACGATGTCGGAGGACGAGGTGCAGGTACTGGACCGTGCAACGCACACAATCGTGCAGCAGGTGGAGGCGATGAAGGAGATGGTGAACGCCTTCAGCGATTATGCACGCGCTCCCGACATCGACATCAACGTGTTCAATCTCGACAAGTTGGCGCACGAGGTCGTCGATCTGTATCGCGCACAGGCAAGCGGTATCGAGATCGTCCTGAACACGGATCCGACGCTGCCGGATATCGAGGCAGACATAGGCCGCGTGCGCCAGATGCTGCATAACCTGATACGAAATTCGATAGAGGCGCTGGAAAACCGTGACTACAAAGGACGCATCGAAGTCCGCCTAAGCAAGACGGAAGTCCAGGAAACCGACGTCGCCGAGATCGTTGTCGAGGATAACGGGCCCGGCTTCAAAACCGGATCCGTCAGCCAGGTCTTCGATCCGTACGTAACAACAAAGCCCAAAGGCACAGGCCTGGGCCTGGCAATCGTCAAGAAGCTGGTCGAAGAACACGGCGGGACGATTGAAGCCGAGAACCCGGATGGTGGCGGGGCGGTGATCCGCATCCAGTTGCCTGTGAATGAAGCGGCGCGAGAAGCAATGATGGCGATGTTGCCGGGCCGGGTAGAAATACGGAGGGATAGAGCATGAGCACATCCCATGTGCTGGTAGTCGACGACGAAGACGACATCCGGGTGCTGATAAAAGAAATCTTATCGGACGAAGGATATGAGGTGACCAATGCGGCTGACGCTGCGGAAGCGCGCACGGCGCGGGATGAAGGCAAGTTTGACCTGATACTGCTCGACATCTGGATGCCGGACACCGACGGCATCAGCCTCCTTCGGGAGTGGTCCGAGCATGGTGAACTCGACTGTCCGGTTGTCATCATGTCGGGCCACGGCACGGTCGATACGGCAGTTGAAGCGACGCGCCTCGGCGCTTTCGATTTCGTGGAAAAACCACTGTCGATCGCGAAGCTTCTCCGTACGGTCGAACGCGCCATCGAGGCGTCGAAAAAGCAATCGAGCACAGCACGTCGGCTCCTACCGGCTCTGATGACGCCGGTGGGCCGGAGCAAGCTCATGCAAAGTCTTCGCGACAAGGTTCAGCAGTATGCCAACCACGACTCGCCGGTGCTCCTGACCGGTGAGGCTGGAACGGGTCGCGCTGCGTTTGCCCGCTACATTCATGCTTTGAGCGATCGTGCCGAAGGTCCGCTGGTTAACTTGCTCGCGGCGTCTCTGACGGACAGCAATGCCGAGGAGCAGCTCTTCGGCACTGAGGAGAATGGCGAGGTTCACAACGGTTACTTCGAGCGGGCAAAGAATGGCACGCTCATAATCGATGAGCTTAGCGATCTCAACGATCTGGCACAGAAACTCATCCTGAGCGCCCTGGAACAGGGCGAGTTTGTCCGCCGCGGTGGGCACGAGCCTATCAAGTTGCAGGTCCGCGTGCTTGCGACCGTAAACGCTGATTACGAGAGCAGGATCGAAGCCGGAACCTTGAGGCGAGAGCTCATATCCAATCTCAATACCCTGAGCCTGCGGGTACCGCCGCTCAGGGAATACGCGGAAGACGTGCCGGAGTTCTTGAGTTATTACGTCGATAAACTCGTCGACGGCGAAGGCTTGTCGTTCAAACGATTTGGCGTGGCCGCACAAAATCGGCTCAGGAATTATCCATGGCCGGACAACGTGCGGGAACTGAAGAACCTCGTTCGCAGGCTTTTACTTACCGGGGCCGAGGAAGTGATCAGCCTGGACGAAGTCGAGAAAGAGATTGCGGCGGTCACGCGCTCCGATGAGCCGTTGGTCAAGCAAGATCTCTTGTCGCTGCCCCTAAGGGAAGCACGCGAGCAATTCGAGCGGGCTTACTTGCAGCAGCAACTTGTACTGTGTGATGGCAAGGTCGGCAAGCTCGCCAAGCGCGTGGGCATGGAAAGAACCCATCTGTATCGCAAGCTACGTTCGCTGGGCGTCGACTTCA
>JAZFPY010000092.1:0-5512 GCA_036444875.1 Woeseiaceae bacterium
GCGGTATTGGCCCGGCTCGACGACCGGGATTACGTGGCACAGCTGGACGTGGCAAAGGCCAATCTGCGGAAAGCCCAGTCCGACTACCGGCGCGGGAAAAATATCTACAGCGAGGACCCCGGCGCCATCTCGAAGGAACAGCTCGACGCATACCGCAAAGGTGTGTTTGCATGAGAATAAATTGCTTCAACATTTTATTACATGAACTATATGATTATTAGAAAACCCCGTGGTCGATATCAATTATTTGCCCAGCTCACGAGGTAACCGGGTAGGCGAAAATTTTGATGTTAATCCTCCATTGGCCAAGTGATAGACACTAATACAAAAACTGTCGTTTTTTTTTCGCAACAAGACAAAAACAGAAGATCTCTTGCCACACCTTACTTCGGCCTTGATAGTCGATATTGAATCCTTTTGAGTGAGCTGGTAAAGGAGCGACAAGACATATGAACAGACAGGCTTGTTGTAATAGAGGACCGAGCAGCGCGCTTAGTCCAGCACGGTGTCTCAGCATCATACTGCCACTCTCGTTCATCATCGCGGCCTCCGCGTGCAAGGACGAGGCTCCGCCGCCGCCGGAACATATCCGAACAGTGAAAACCGCAGTAGTCGCGGAACCGGCCGGCGGTCAATCTCGCAAGTTTCCCGGCACCGTGAGAGCGGTCCATACTTCGAGCATCAGCTTCGAGGTGGGAGGATTAGTCCAAACAGTCCGCGTCAATATCGGCGACAAGGTTAAAAAGGGTCAGCTACTTGCGGCACTCGACAAAAAGCCCTTCGAGCTCAACGTGGAATCCAGCAGCGCAGCTCTGTCGCGGTCGCATGCCAGGTTTACCGAGAAGAAGATCGCCTACGAACGTGAGATCCGAATTCAAACCCAGGACGCTGGTGCAACCAGTCAAAAGGCGGTCGATCAGGCCCTTGCGGCCTACGAAAGCACTCGGCAGGACGTGAGTTTCCATCAAGCGCAGCTTGATCTGGTCAAGCGGGACCTGGAGAAGACCGAACTACGTGCGCCTTTCAACGGCGTCGTCTCCGCCCGCAATGTCGAGCCGTTCGAGGAGGTACGGCGAGGCCAATCGGTGCTCGAGTTATTCGTGGAAGACGAGATGGAGGTCGAGGTCAAAGTGCCAGAAAATTTGATCGGCAACGTCTCCGTGGGACTTCACGGTGAAGTACGACTTCCTAACCGCCCTGACCAGGTCTACCGGGCCGTAGTCTCCTATGTCGGTTCTGCGGCCACGAACGCCAACGCGTTTCCGGTAAAAGCCACCATAAGGGACGCTGACTATTTTGTACGACCAGGAATGACTGCGGAGCTCAGCCTCGTCTTCAGTGGTGGTGACCGGGAGCCCGCCTACCTCGTTCACTTACATGCTCTCGCGCCCGGCTTGGGGAAAGACGGCTGGTCCGTCTACCTTTTCGATCCCAAGACCTCGACGGTCCGCAGAACCGCGGTAGAAGGCAAGGGCATCGTCGGGAACCAAGCAGTCATCACAAAAGGAATCAAGCCCGGGGACATCATTGTAGTTGCGGGCGTGAGCTTCCTGCGAGACGGACAGAAGGTGAAGCTCGCCGCAAACCAGTCCCCCACCGCTGACCCCTCGAGCACGAAGCCATGAGCGGGATTACCCGTTTCGGCATAGACTCCCCCCGTATCACTCTAGTTTTTATCCTCGCAGTCATCCTCGCCGGAGTAGGACAATTCCTCGTCTTCCCGCGCCAGGAAGATCCTCCCATTGTGATCCGTGAAGTGGTTGTCAGCGCAAAGTTCCCCGGGATGAAGCCCGAGGACATGGAGCAACTCATCACACGACAGATTGAGGCAGAGCTACGAACCCTTCCCGAGATGGACGATATCTGGTCGGATTCCAAGACCGGGACGGCAATCGTCCATGCGGATACGAGAGACGACATCGCTGACCTAGACCTCGTTTGGCAGAAAGTGCGCAACCGAATGGCCGACCTCGCGCCCAAGCTCCCGGCCGGAACTATCGGTCCCTTTGTAAACGACGAGTTTGGTCTGGTGGCGGTTGCAACCATCGCGCTCTGGAGCGACGGCTTCACGATGGGGGAGATGCGGGAGGTTGCCCGTGACATCCGGGACCGGCTTTACGAGCTCCAGGGCATTCGTAAGGTCGAGCTCTGGGGTGTGCATCAGGAACAGGTATTTTTGGAGTTTTCGACCGCAAAACTAGCCCAGGTTGGGGTAAGCGTTCAAGACATCATTCAAACCCTAATCCAACAGAACGTTGTGCTGCCCGGTGGACGATATAATGTGGCGGGGCAAGACATCATCATCGAGCCGAGTGGAAACTTTCGCTCCGTGGAAGATATCGAGAATGTGCTGATTGCAATTCCGGGGACCGACCAGTCGGTATTCCTGAAGGACTTGCTGCGCATCCGGCGCGGTTTTGCGGATCCGCCTCAAGACCTGGCTTACTTCAACGGCAAACGCGCTATCGTTATCAGCGTTTCGATCACCCCCGGCGTCAACGCGGTTGAATTCGGGGAGCGTCTCAAAGCGAAGGTGCAGGATCACGAGTCCCGGCTTCCTATCGGCTACGTCCTCGAATTTGCCACCTTCCAGCCCGACCTGGTTCAGAAGGCCGTTGACGGTGCCTTGTCGAACATTTATCAAACCCTGGTCATCGTGCTTGTCGTAGTTATGCTCTTCCTTGGTGTGCGTACCGGACTCATCGTCGGCTCTTTCGTGCCCATGACGATGTTGTTGGGGCTCATCGTCATGCGCTTTTTCGGAATCGAGCTGGAGCGCATCTCCATCGCGTCGGCCATAATTGCCCTGGGCATGCTGGTGGATAACGGCATCGTAATCGCAGAGGATATCGGCAACCGCCTCGAGGCCGGCGAAGAGCGCCGTGCAGCGTGCCTCGAGACAGCGAGAACTCTGGCTGTTCCCCTGCTCACCTCTTCGTTGACTACGATTCTTGCCTTCGTACCGATGCTGCTTCTCGATGGGCAAGTCGGGGAGTACGCCTTCTCCTTGCCAATGGTAGTCACTATCTTGCTGCTGGGTTCTTGGTTTCTGTCAATGTACGTGACGCCATTCATGTGCTTTTGGTTCCTCAAGGTACGGCCGCGGCAAAGTACCGGCACATCCGAGGCGGACAGCGATGCTTACTCCGGCGGCATTTACAAAACATACCGCATGACCCTCCACGGCATGCTGCGGCTGCGCACCATCGTGTTCCTCGCTACGCTGGTCCTGCTCGTCGGGGGCGGCTATGTGGGATCTAGGCTTGTCCGCGAGATGTTCGGCCCCAGCGACCGTAACCAGTTCCTCGTTTACCTGGACCTGCCGGCGGGGCACAACATTAATTTCACCGACAAAGTTGTCCAACGGCTCACCGCCTGGCTCGCTGATAAGCAAGCGAACCCCGATATCTCGGGGACCATCGCCTATGTCGGCACAGGGGGACCTCGTTTCGTGCTCGTGCTGGCCCCCTTTGATCCCGACCCCCATCGCGCGTTCATCATCGTCAATACGCTATCCAGCAAGCAGGTGCCCGAGATTGCCGAGCGCGTTCGACGGCACATCGGCGACGCCTTCCCCGAAGCGGAGGGCAGGGTCAAGCGAATGTGGACCACCGGGAAAGAGCCCGGGTGGCTGGAGATTCGCTTGTATGGTCCTGATGCGGAGTATCTCTATCAGAAAGGCCGAGAGTTGAACGACCGTCTGCGAGCGATACCCGGGACCATCGATGTGCGTAATAACGGGGAGAACAAGGTATTGAAAGTGCCGGTCCTTGTAGACCAGGCCCGGGCGCGCCGGGCGGGCGTCTCATCCCAAGATATCGCGCAATCGCTCGAAGCCAACATCGACGGCATCAAGGTGACCGATTACCGGGAAGGCGATCAGGCGATTCCCGTGATCTTACGATCGGTCGAGGAAGAGCGTGCTGAGGGCAGCGATATTTACAACATCCGCGTCTATTCCCCAGGGAAGAGCGTGTCTCTTACTCAGATTGCAAACATTCGCGGCGATTGGGAGTTAAACCGCGTGTCACGTCGTAATCAGGAGCGCGTACTTACGGTGGAGTTCAAGCACGAAGTCTTAAAGGCGCCCGAATTACTCGAGGCAGCACGACCCGAGGTAGAGGCGCTACAGCTTGACAAAGACTACTGGTGGGAAGTCGGCGGCGAGATCGAGAGCCAGGCAGAGACCATGCCCAAGCTCTTTAAGTGGCTGCCGCTTTGCGGCTTCTTGATCGTCGTATTACTGATCTGGCAGTTCAATTCCTTCCGTCGGACATTTATTATTCTCTTTACATTGCCACTCGCTTTTACGGGTGCCTTTGTTGGACTAGTTGGTTTTGGGGCGCCATTTGATTTCTTCGGAATTCTGGGCCTCCTTAGCCTCGCTGGGATCATCATTAATAACGGCATCGTGCTGATCGACCGCATAGACATCGAGCAAAATGCAGGTCGCGACCCTTATGACGCCGTGGTGGAGGCAACGGTGTCACGGTTCCGTCCCATCTGCATGACGACCATAACGACTATCCTCGGCGTGATGCCGCTCATCATCAGCCATGATCCCGTTTTTTATTCGCTTGCAATCATCATCGCCGCCGGCCTCGCATTCGGCACTGTGCTAACGCTCGGGGTGGTCCCGGTGCTCTACTCCGTGCTTTTCCGAGTGCCGTACCCGAATACGACACCCACGGCAGTGCAGACGAATTAGGGATACGACTCGTCCACGTCTTGCAGATACTCCTGAATGGCGCCAGCGCGGTGGTGACCAGGGGGTCCTCGTCAGCAGAAGAAAGGAGGACGAAAATGTTTGTTGGGGTAGCGAGAGCCGCTCCCAGCATTCCCCTCGTGTGGAGCATTAGCTCCAGTCGATGCTGGGCGGTTGCTGGGCTGATCTCTATAACGCTGCTGGCCATCGGGTGCACCACGGTGGGACCTGATTATGTACGGCCGTCGGCAGACGTGTCAGGGCAATGGATGGAGGTCGCCGATGCGAGAGTCAAGCCCGAGCCTGCCGAGTACCGCGAGTGGTGGACAGTCTTCGATGACCCTGTGCTTAACGCCCTCGTTGAGATCGCGTACAAGGAGAATCTGACGCTGCGCTCTGCAGGGATTCGCATCATGGAGGCGCGTGCGGCCTTAGGGATCTCTGTCGGTACGCAATATCCGCAAGTGCAAGAAGGCACGGGCGAGATTAGCCAAATCTGGTTGAGTGAGAACGTCGTTTCAGCCGGTGTGACACCCACGACAACCAATTTTGATGTGTGGCGGCTTGGATTCGACGTGGGATGGGAACTCGACTTCTGGGGAAAATTTCGCCGCGGCGTCGAGTCCGCGAATGCGGATCTGGGCGCCGCAATCGCCAACTACGACGACATCCTGGTCTCGCTCGTGGCCGAGGTCGCTGCGACGTATGTCCTCATCCGGACATTTGAGGAACGCCTGAACGTCGCGCGCGACAACGTCAAGATTCAAGAGCGGAGCTTCCAAATCACCGGTGTCCGCTTCCGCAATG
>JAZFPY010000093.1:0-3250 GCA_036444875.1 Woeseiaceae bacterium
CTGCGGGCCGTCCATGGCCCTTGCCCTCACTTCGTTCGGGTCGGTTGACTCGGTGCATCCTGCACCTCGCCCTACGGGCACACTCGCTTCGCTCCTGTGTCCAAATCGGCTTCCATGCCGATTTGTCACCCCCTGGCCACCATTTCAAATCAACGAATTACGAACTACCCGCTTCTCAGAACCGCCTCTGACCACATCCCAGATGCCCATTTGCTGGCCGGTAATCAGATTTACCGGCGTGTTGGACGCGCTTCCGTTGCCGAGCTTGGTAGTAGGCAGTGATAACGATTCAAGTGATGCGATTGGTGATGCTCTTTACCTGCCACTGGGGAAGATTACGCGCTGTTGCGAATATCTGCCATCTTAGACATTGATGATTAGAGAAGGAACGATGTTACCGAAACAGACACCGGAGCGAGTGGTGCATGCGCACCACAAAATGACGCCTACTTTCGAATTCCTTGAGCAATACCAGCAATGGCTCGCCGAGGCTGACGACGATTAATGTGATTTTGCGCTGGGCAACCCGCAGACGATGCCACTGGAAGGATTCGTCACCGCCCTACGCGATGCAACAACTCCGCAGAGCCCTGACTGGTATTCGTACAAAATGAGTGAGTCGTCTTCGCGTGAAATCATCCGAAATTCGTTGCTAAAACTGACCCAGCGAGACTATTCGCCCGACGATATCTTCCTAACCAATGGCGCTACGGGTGCCCTGCTGGTAACGATGAATGCGCTTATCGAAGCGGGGGACGAGGTGATCTACAATAGTCCCCCTTGGTTTTTCTACGAGGGGATAATACTCAACAGCGGCGGTGTCCCCATTTCGGTGCCGGTCGATGCAACGACATTCGAAATTGATGTTGCGGCTATCGAACAAGCGATCACCAAACGCACCCGGTTTATTATCGTCAATTCGCCGAACAATCCTACGGGGAAAGTGTATTCGCCGGATACGCTGAGGGCACTGGCAGGAATCCTGGCCGCTGTAACGTTTATGCGATCTCGGATTTCAAAGTGCTGGTAGACTTCGCACACAATCCTCACGCGATGCAGGCACTATTCGATATGGCGCAAGCACTGCCTGCCAAGCGCAGATTGCTTGCCTTCGCGCAAGCTGGCGATCGAACGGACGCATCCATTCGCGAACTCGCCGAAAGTGCATGGTCAATTGGTTTGGATGCGGTAGTTGTCTCGGAACTCGAGGCCTACGCTCGCGGCCGGTCGCAAGGCGAAGTATTCGGTATTATTCGTGACGAGCTAATCAAATGCGGTGCACGGGAAGATCAAATAAAGCATCACATGGAAGAGACCGAGTCGCTCGATGCTGCCCTCGATTGGGCGCAACCGGGTGATCTGGTCATTATGTTGGCCTTAAGTGCCCGCGACGAGATTCAGGAAAAACTCAAATCGCTGTCGAATTAATAAGGACAAGGAGTGGGAAGCCGATGGACCCCAAAATACTCGACCTTTACAACGACTACATTCACGGTGAAATGCCGCGACGCTCCTTCCTGAAGCGTCTGGCAGAAATTGCAGGTAGCGTAGCTGCCGCTGCCGCAATACTGCCGCTGATCGAGACAAACTATGCCTGGGGCCAGCAGGTTGATCCGGCGGACGAGCGGCTGGTGCAGGGCTACGTTGAGTACATGGGCACCGGCGGCGCTGTCAACGCATACTTCGCTAAGCCCGCGACTTCAGCAGCTGCCCTCCCGGGCATACTGGTCATCCATGAAAATCGTGGTTTGAATGCACACATTGAGGACGTTACCCGCCGTGCCGCGCTAGCTGGATACGTTGCAGTCGCGCCGGATGGATTGAGTTACGTCGGTGGCGCACCGGAGGATCAGGAAGCGGCCCGCGACAAGTTCCGGGCATCAGACAGGGCAACCATAACTGCGGATGTCATCAAGGGCGTTGCTTATCTGAAATCCAGGGACGACTGCAACGGCAAGGTAGGTGCGGTCGGATTTTGTTATGGCGGCGGGGTAGCGTTGCAGTGCGCGGTTGCCGATCCGGCATCCGATGCCTCAGTGCTGTTTTATGGCCGTGCGTTGACCGCCGAGCAGGTGGCGCAGGTTCGAGTACCGCTGATGTTGAATTATGCCGGTGACGATGCGCGGGTGAATGCGTCAATTCCGGATTTTCGTGCCGCGCTGGACGAACACGATGTCGCTTACAGCCTGCACATGTATCCGGGCACCGGCCATGGCTTCCACAATGATACAAGCCAGGCGCGCTACAAAGAAGCAGCCGCAAAACTGGCCTGGCAACGCACCCTGAGCTTCTTCGATCACTATCTCGGCAGCTGAGCTGGCAGCAGGGTAGCCTATCGCTTTTAGAATGCCGCTAGTGCCATTTTGACGCGCTCGGGTGTGAGAGGGACCCGACGCATGCGTACACCGGTCGCGTCGAAGAATGCATTGGCGATCGCCGCTGGGGCAACGCGAGTCGTGGGTTCGCCCGCTCCGCGCGGTCCGAGTTCCGGCCGATTGATATGCGTGATTCTGATTTCTTCCGGCGCATCCACTGCCTCGAGTATCGGGTAAGACAGCCAATCATCTGATTTCACCATCTTGTGGTCAAACTTTACTTCCTCTAACAACGTGCGGCTGGTCGCCT
This sequence comes from Woeseiaceae bacterium, assembly GCA_036444875.1. Classification (GTDB taxonomy): domain Bacteria; phylum Pseudomonadota; class Gammaproteobacteria; order Steroidobacterales; family Woeseiaceae; genus JACZWL01. The sequence continues at coordinate 2,626 of JAZFPY010000093.1, forward strand.
GGAGCAGGTTGCCTTCGATAGTGCGATCGAGGGTGAACGGATTGACGATCAGACCGTAATCAGCCCCGACCCACATGCGCCGCACCCACACCCGCCCCGTGTTCGCGTTCACCTCGACCTCGGCGACAACGGCATTCACCGCACCGTTACGCCGCGCATAGGCGATGCCGGTACCTACATAGATGCCATTTGCGCCTCGTTTCTTACGCGGGGCCGTCCGCGTTTCCCACGCCGCACTACGGGCGGCTGCTTTCAGTACGGCCGCATCGCGCGGATCCGTGACATGCCTGAGGCGAAAGGCGAGGGGATCGGTACCAGTCGCGAAGGCCATTTCGTCAATGAACGACTCTGCCGCGTAGTGGACCTCGGCGCCGTAGGGATCACGAAAGTGCGATGTGCGCAGGGGTGACGCCTGCCGCCTCAGCGGGGCCAATGCGTCCCAGCTGTATCGTTTGTGCTGGAAGATGTAGGAATCGTTCGGGCTGCGCATGGTCCACTCGGGCGTGCTGGTATGACCGAGCAGGTGGCCGGCCAGCACCTCGCTGGGATCGTCCTCGCGAGAGTTCAGGTCGTGACGGGAGAAGCCCTTGATGTGATAGTGGTAGGCGATCACATTGCCTCTGGC
>JAZFPY010000094.1:0-3580 GCA_036444875.1 Woeseiaceae bacterium
GAGCCTGAGCTTGACGAAGTCCGCGACGCCGTGATTCGTGAATGGCGCGAGGCTCGTCGCCGGGAAGCTAACGAGAAGCTCTATCGACACATTCGGGAGCGTTACACGGTCGTCGTTGAGCGTCCTCGATGGCTCGACGCGGATGTGGATCTGACCGCGGCAGGGCAGCGATGATGCGTCTCGCGTTGGTTGCCGCAGTCATTATCAAGGTGGCAATGGGGGTGCCGGCCCATGCCCACGAGGTTCGGCCGGGATACCTCGAGATTCGACAGACCGAAACGGAAACCTTCGACGTATTGTGGAAAGTTCCCGCCCGCGGACGGCTCAAGCTCGCGATCTATGCGCGACTTCCGGATAACTGTGTGCCGCTCTCGGCAGTCGTGTCGACGAAGGGCGGTGGCGCGTTCACGGACCGATGGACCGTGACCTGCCCAGGCGGTCTGAGCGGAGGGACGATCGTCATCGATGGTCTTTCCGGTACACTCACCGACGTCCTCGCTCGAATCGAGCGCCTGGACGGATCGTCCCAGGTTTTCCGCCTGAGTCCGGATGCGCCTGTGATCGTAATCGAGGCAACACCCGGGTGGCAGCAAATCGCCGGTACCTATCTGGGCCTGGGCGTCGAGCATATCCTTTCGGGTATTGACCATCTGCTGTTTGTCCTTGCGTTGTTACTGTTGGTCAAAGGCTGGCGCCGGCTCGTCGCGACCGTTACCGCATTTACCGTAGCACACAGCCTGACGCTTGCGGCTGCGACCCTTGGTTTTGTGCACGTCCCGCAACGACCAATCGAAGCGGTAATAGCCTTGAGTATTGCTTTTGTCGCAGCCGAGCTCGTGCGCCTCAAAAGCGGACAGGTAAGCCTCACGCAACGTTGGCCGTGGGCCATCGCGTTCATCTTCGGATTGCTGCATGGCTTCGGCTTCGCGGGTGCCTTGAGCGAGATCGGCCTGCCTGAACAAGCGATTCCGCTCGCGCTTTTATTTTTTAACATCGGTGTCGAGCTGGGCCAGCTTTTGTTTATTGCCGGCGTCGTAGCAATCGGCACGATTGCGAGACGCATCGCTGTCCCGCTGCCGGCCTGGGCACCGCAGCTGTCAGCCTACGCCATCGGCACCGTAGCGGCTTTCTGGACGATAGAACGAGTAGCTAGGTTCTGAATGAGTTTCGACGTCTCAGGCGCCGCGAATCATTACCGCCAAATGGGAAGCAAATAGGGACAACGGCTGACCGACACCATTGCAGAAGAGACCATTGTCCCTGGTTTCATTAACACCAGCTTCGCGCTACCAGTTAGTGCTTTTGGAGACCATAAAATGAAAAAACTATTTCTTCTTGTTGCCGGCGTTGGTCTTGCAACGATCGGGCTCTCCTATGGCGTCGTACCTGCGACCTTCCTGCCGAAGTTATTCGGCTTTGCAGTCGACAATGTCAACCTGATACACATATTCAGAGCAGTGATGTTTATCTATCTTGGTATGTCGGCCTTTTGGATTTACGCGGCATTCAGAACCAGGCTGACTGATGCAGCGATTGTGTCCGTGATTTTCTTCATGGCTGTTCTGGCGTTGGGCAGAATACTCAGCATCGTTGTAGATGGCGTGCCCCACTGGCTTCTTGTGATGTACGCGGGTGCCGAATTGGGCATCGCTGCTGTGGGGCTTTGGGTCTTGAGGACATCCGAGGCGAAAGAGTAAATCCGGTTCGTAGCAAGTAGAGCAATCCTCTCATGACAGGTGAAGCCGTCTTTGTCTTTGCGCTGATCGCAGTTGCAGCCGCTCTCATGGCAAGCAACCGTGTGCGGTTTGACGTTGTCGCACTTCTGGTCGTGGTAGCGCTGATACTGAGCGGTGTTCTGACGGTCGGGCAAGCACTCGCGGGCTTTGGCAGTTCCGTGGTCATCCTCGTTGCCTGTCTGCTCATTGTCGGGGAGATGCTTGACCGCACCGGCGTGGCACGTGCCGTCGGCGATTGGATTCTCAAGAAGGGTGGATCCAATGAGACACGATTGTTGATCGTTGTTATGGCGGGGGCCGCCTTGTTGGGCAGCGTAATGAGCTCGACCGCAATCGTTGCGATCTTTATTCCCATCGTGTTGCGAATCGCCGCCGAAACCAATCTCAATGCCTCCCGCATGCTGATACCGATGTCGTATGCCGCGCTCATCAGCGGCATGCTGACTTTGATTGCCTCACCGCCGAACCTTGTTGTCAGCGAGGAACTCAAGGTCGCCGGCTACGATGGTTTCGGGTTCTTCAGCTTCACGCCGGTTGGACTGGCGGTGCTCGTAGTGGCCATCGTTTACATTCTCTTCATCGGCCGGCGACTCCTGCCCGACGAATCTCAGGTATCCGGTGGCGACAAGCAAGGCCGATCCATCTTTGAGCTTTGGCAGGACTATCGCGTTGACAGACGTCACGAGTCGGTGCAACTTGGCACGGATTCGCCGCTTATCGGCCGAACTATTGCGGAAAGCGATCTTGAAAGTCGCTACGGCGTCGCCGTCCTTGGCATTGTGCGGCGGACAGGTGGTGGCGAGCAGAGAATCGTTGTGCCATCGCCGGACACAGAGTTCAAGACCGGTGACACGGTACTGATCATCAGCCAGCCGGCGGACTATGACCGTCTGATAGCGGAACAGGCTCTGGCGCCATACTCACCCTCGAAGAGGGATCAACAGCGCTGGCTCTGGGAGCTGGGGGGCGCGGCGGTCCTTATTCATCCCGAATCGGGACTCATTGGAAAAACCCTGCGTGAGATCGAGTTTCGAGCCCGTTACGGCCTCGACGTATTTGGCATACGGCGCGACCGCAAGCCAATTGCTGATTTTAAAGATGCCAGGCTCGCTGCCTCGGACAGCCTGCTTGTGGCCGGATCATGGGCACAGATTCAGCAACTGCGGTCCCGACATCATGAGTTTGTGGTGCTGGAGGTGCCGACCGAGCACGCCGAGGTGGTCCCGGCTTATCGCCGCATGCCAACGGCGCTGATCATTCTCGGGACCATGGTGCTTCTCACCGTCTTCGATGTGATTCCGCTCGTGGCTGCGGTGATCATGGCGGTACTGGCTGCCGTGTTTACGCGCTGCCTGACAATGGAAGACGCGTATCGATCAATCCATTGGAGCAGTCTGGTACTGGTCGCTGGCATGCTGCCGCTGGCCGATGCACTTGAAGCAACCGGTGGGACAAAACTGATTGTAGATGCCCTGATCTACGGCCTAGGTGAATCCAGTCCCAATCTGATGTTTGCCGTGCTCTTCTTTCTCACGGCCGTCGTTGGCCTGGTGTTGTCGAACACGGCATCCGCTGTCCTCGTTGCTCCCATCGCCATTGCTGCCGCGGAGGCACTGAATGTCTCGCCGTATCCATTTGCGGTAGCCGTATTAATCGCGGCATCGGCCGCGTTTTCGACCCCGGTCTCAACGCCGGTCGTGACGCTGGTCGTCGAACCAGGCCGCTACAAGTTTATAGACTTCATAAAAGTAGGTGTGCCGCTCGTGTTGCTTACGTATCTCGTAACAGCCCTGGTCGCGCCATTGATCTTCCCGTACCACCCGTCTTAAGACCTTACGCTGTCA
>JAZFPY010000095.1:0-4878 GCA_036444875.1 Woeseiaceae bacterium
CAGAAAAAGGACGGCGAGTCATGTTTATCCGATTTATCACGACTGGCGGCACGATCGACAAGATTTATTTCGATGCCACGAGTCAGTATGAGGTTGGTGAATCAAACGTCGAACATATCCTGGGCGACGGCCTCGTCAACTTCGACTACGATGTCGTCCCGATGTTCCAGAAGGACAGTCTCGAATTTACCGACGAAAACCGGCAGGCGCTGAAGGAGTTCATTGAGAATGACGATGCGAGCCTCTATGTCATCACTCACGGCACCGACACGATGGTGGAGACGGCCGCAAAACTGAGTTCGATATCCGGCAAGACGGTCATCCTGACCGGTTCACTGAGTCCGGCGCGATTCAAGACCACGGACGCAATCTTCAACATCGGCATGGCCGTGGCTGCCGTTCAATCGGTCGAGCCAGGCGTGTACCTCGTGATGAACGGGCAGGTTTTTGCAGAAGGCGAGGTCTGCAAGAACAGCTCTGCGAATCGCTTCGAGAAAATCGGCGAATCTGGTTCCGGCACCTAAACCTGAAAATTGATGCCCTGCGCCAACGGCAGATCCTTACCCCAGTTGATCGTGTTGGTCTGGCGTCGCATATAGGCTTTCCATGAGTCGGATCCCGCTTCCCTGCCACCACCGGTTTCCTTTTCGCCACCAAACGCACCGCCGATTTCTGCACCGGATGTGCCGATGTTGACATTCGCGATACCGCAATCGGAGCCGGTATTTGAAAGGAAATACTCTGCGTTCTGCAGGTTGTCGGTGAATATTGCGGAGGACAGTCCCTGCGCAACACCGTTATTCATGGCTATCGCTTCGTCGAGATTCTTATACGGAATGAGGTACAGGATCGGCCCAAAGGTTTCGGTCTGTACTATTTCCCACTCATTCTTCGCCACAGCGATTGCCGGCTCAACAAAGTTTCCGGGACAATCGATGCGTGCGCCGCCATAGATGATTTCGCCGCCCAGGTCCCGAACTGTCGCGACAGCTTCCACCACCCGTGTTACAGCGGTGTCATCAATCAGCGGACCCATCAACGTATCGCCGTCCAGTGGATCGCCGATCCTGACCTGGCCGTAGGCGCTGACTAGCTTTTTCTTAAGTTCATCCATGCGCGATTCGTGAACAATGATCCGTCTGGTGCTCGTGCAGCGTTGGCCAGCAGTGCCCACTGAACCGAAAACGATCCCCGGAACGGCGATATTCATGTTCGCGTATTCATCAACAATGATCGCATTATTGCCTCCAAGTTCCAGGAGGCTTTTGCCCATTCTTGCCGCGACACGTTCGCCGACTCTCCTGCCGACCTCGGTGGAGCCCGTGAAAGAAATCAGATTTATTCTCGGATCATCAACAAAATGCTGTGCCAGTTGATGGTCCCCGGCGTGGAATAAGTAAAAAATTTGCGGCAGGTCAGCGTCCGCAAGCGCCTGGTTGCAGATTTTCTGCACGGCGACACCGCACAGGGGCGTCGTGGATGACGGTTTCCAGACATTGACATTGCCGCAAACAGACGCGATGCAGGCATTCCATGCCCATACGGCAACCGGAAAGTTAAAAGACGTGATCGTGCCCACGATGCCGAGCGAGTGCCATTGCTCGTACATGCGATGGTTCGGGCGCTCGGACTGCATGGTATTACCGTAGAGCATGCGCGACTGGCCGACCGCAAAGTCGGTGATATCGATCATCTCCTGAACTTCACCGTCGCCCTCAGCCTTGATCTTGCCCATCTCCAGGCTGACGAGGCTGCCAAGCGCGTCCTTGTAGTCACGCAGGGCGGCGCCAACGAGTCGAATGGCTTCGCCACGAGCCGGCGCAGGTACTTTGCGCCAATCCCGGTACGCCGCCCGGGCGTTTTTGATGAGCTTGTCATATTCGTCAGCGGTGGTCGATCGCACGCTGGCAATAACTTCACCGGTGGCCGGATTGACTGACTCGATCAGTGTCGCATCGTCCGACTCGAACGCTTCTGCGCCCGACCAGGTACCGGCGTTTATTTCACCGAGATCAAGTCTTTTTAAAATTTCATTCATGACACATCCTTCCCTTTATTTAACGCGCTGATGCCCGGTTTCGCCGCGGGCAACCGCTTCAGCCGAAGCCTGATTGGTTCCGCCGTGTGCGTAATACTCGCCGAAACGATTTTCGAGAATTTCGCTCAGGCCGAATTCTTCCTGCGCAATGAACCCGGAATACTTCGACGGATTTGACATCATCAGGTCCATGACACTGCAGATACCTGCGGCTGTCGTGATTTGTATCGCAGACCAGAGGCGCCCTGAAACCATCTCGGGATATACCTTGTTGACATAGTTTTCTTCGCGCAGCTCTCCATCCTGAATGCCGGTTACCGCCGCATAGATTATGATGACGTCCTGCAGCGTTTGCGGTACAGCGTTTTCAAGGATGCGTTTTAGTGTGCCTCGGTCACGGTTCAGCTTCAGACCGTTCATGAGCAAACGAATCTGCTCGCAATGACCCGGGTAACGAATCGTTTTGTAGTTCATGGTGTTGACGCGGCCGCTATAAGTATCGCCGAGAGAACCCAGGCCGCCCGACGTATTGAATGCTTCGTACAGTTTGCCGTCAATCTCGATCTCTTCGAGGCCTTCCAGCGGCAATACGTCGACTTCAGTGCCATCAACTATGCTTCTGCAAAGGTTCCCGTATTCATTGATGACGCCGTCGGTCGACCATGTCAGTGAATACTTCAATACGTTGTTCGGATGCTGGGGCAGGGCGCCCACGCGCAGCTTGACTGACTTCAGTTCGTCGAAATGCTGAATGAGTTCATTCGCGGCAATGCTGACAAAGCCGGGAGCCAGACCACATTGTGGAATAAAAACCGTTTCCGAACCCTCGGCCAGTTTTCGCACTGCCTCCGTTACTGCAACATCTTCAGTCAGGTCGAAGTAGTGCAGCTTCTCTTCTCTGGCGACTTTGGCCACTGAAACATTACAGTAGTAGGGCAATCCGGAAATCACAGCGACCGGTTTGTGTTTTTTGATGTGTGAAGCAAGGCTCGCTGCGTCAGCTGCATCGAACGTATAGCCGTGCAGATTCCGGTGCCCGTGAGCTGTTACGACTTCGTCGGCGACGCCAGCGTCCTTGTCCGCGAGCTGCACATGGTAGTCACCGCAATCGGCCAGCAACCCGGAGATCAACGCGCCTATTTTGCCGGCGCCGAGAACCAATATCTCTTGCATGAGAACTCCTGAATTTTGGGTCCAACACTGTCACTTCGGACAGCAGGTCATCGCTTAAGGGAGATTTTGAGGCGCGCATTGTGACAATCTCTAGTCGCCCTTTCCAGCGCAGCATGAATATTTCACCGGTATGCGAGATTCTTCAAAAGGGATTGCTGCAGGGCCTGTACGCGGGGCTGTTGCGAGGCGTGTGGATCAAAGGCACAGCCCGCGTAAGCTATTGTTTACAGGAGAAACTTTTGCCTGGGCTCAGGTCATCGTGGCATAGTCCACCACGAAGCATGTGTTTGGGGCTCGATTGAGCCCAATGTATCAGGAGTGGCCGTGACACGAAGCGTTGGCAAATCAGAGTGGCATCCCGCGAGATGGGCGAGTCTGCCGGCCGCCCAGCAGCCGAACTACCCGGACAGGCCCGCGCTGGAACGCGTGGTATCCGAACTCAGCCGGCTGCCGCCTATCGTGACATCCTGGGAGGTCGATGAGCTCCGTGCGCGAATTGCCAGGGCACAGCGGGGCGAGTCCTTCGTTCTGCAGGGCGGCGACTGTGCCGAGAGTTTCGACGAGTGCACTTCCGAAAATATCGTCGCGAAGCTCAAGATTCTGCTGCAAATGAGCCTCGTCATGCTGTATGGACTAAAGAAACCAGTCGTGCGCGTAGGGCGCATGGCCGGGCAATACGCAAAGCCCCGCTCGGCAGACACGGAAACACGCGCTGGACAGACCTTGCCGAGTTTTCGTGGCGATCTCGTCAATCGGATTCCATTTACCGCCGAAGACCGCATACCGAACCCACAACTGATGCTGCGCGGTTACGAACGGGCGGCGCTGACGCTCAATTTTGTCCGCTCGCTCATTGACGGCGGTTTCGCGGACCTGCACCACCCGGAGTTCTGGGACCTGAACTGGGTCGGTCATTCGCCAATGGCAGACGAGTACCACAATATTGTCGATTCGATTTCGAATTCGCTTGATTTTCTGGAGTCGATTTCAGGGCGTCCGATACACCAGGCACAACGGGCCGATATTTATGCCGCGCATGAAGGACTACATTTGTCATACGAGCAGGCTCAGACCCGGTTCCTCAAACATCGCGAACGATGGTACAACCTGAGTACGCATTTTCCGTGGATCGGCATGCGGACTGCCACGATTGATGGCGCGCACGTCGAATTTTTCCGCGGCATCGCAAATCCGATAGGAATCAAGATCGGCCCCGGCATGACTGCAGAATGGCTGCAGGAGCTGATTGCTGTGTTGAACTCGAATAATGAACCGGGACGTATCAGTCTCATTCACCGTTTCGGCGCGAAGTCGATCGAAGACAAGCTGCCAGACCTGATTCGCGCTGTGCGTGAGACCGGATCGCCTGTTCTCTGGGTCTGTGACCCGATGCACGGCAACACGGAGAGTACGGCGGACGGAACCAAGACGCGGCGCTTCGACAACATCGTTTCGGAACTGGAGTCGGCCTTTCGTGTGCACAAAGCTCTGGGCAGTTACCTGGGCGGCGTGCACCTCGAACTGACCGGGGAAAATGTCACAGAATGCACCGGCGGGGCGCGAGGACTGACCGACGGCGACCTGGCAAGAGCCTACAAGTCGACAGTCGACCCGAGACTGAACTATGAGCAGGCGATGGAAATCGCCATGCGCATAGCCGGCCTGCG
>JAZFPY010000096.1:0-6778 GCA_036444875.1 Woeseiaceae bacterium
CTTCAGGCTTGCTTCGAACTCGCGGATGATCTGCCTGACGCTTGCCTCGGCGTTTTTGTCGGCCAGGACCTGTGCAAAATCGAATTCTGCGGCCCGGAAGAAGTGCACCAGCGCCCAGGCGGCGCCACGGGCCTCGTAGAAGATATCGTCGATCTCGAACCAGGATGTCCTGACATCGACGCTGTCACCCAGGGAGGTATTCGCTTCGGCAGCAGCATCGCCGGCGAGATCGGTATTAATGACTGAAGTGGCAACGCTGTCACCCAGTCGCCGCGACAGGCTGCCCAGCCGTTTCTCGACCTGGGCGAGCCACTCACGAAGGTTATCAGCTCTCGCATAGAACTGCGCCTGCGGCTTACCGACACCGGCCAGTCTGTCACGGTATTTGACGAACCCGGCAATCGCATCCCGATATTCAGATTCCGTACGCGGAAGAATCCAGGAATCGTTGTCGAAAAAGAACTGCGGTTCCCCGACAACGACATCGACATCTTCCTTGGACTGCGACTGGCTACGGCTGTAGTCATTTCGAATGACACGCGCCAGATCGCGGACCTGCTGCAGGACACCGAATTCCCAATTGGGAATGTTGTCGAGAAAAACGCCGGGCAGCATCATGTCGTTGCTCAGATAACCACCCGGCTTATCGAGCAGGGTCTCGGCCACCCGGATCAGCGTATCCGTGGTTGCATAGCCGATTACCGTTTTTTCACCCTCCGTCTTTTGATTGACCCAGAAAACGTCAGGCATCCTTGACCAGTACCAGCCGATAATGGTGAGAAACAAGAATACGGCGGCGACGGCCCAGCCAGTCGTTTTTACCCATAAAGGCCTGCCAGGAATCTTGTCTGCCGTGTGAACGGATTTGTTCTTCTTGAATATCATTTTGCTTGTTCTTGGTTTGCGAAAGGCTTAGAGGGCCGGATAGTCTATCAGTTCCGCAACGATGGATGCGGTGTGTGCCCACGATCATGCGCCGGGACGTGCGGCATGAGCTGCAGAAAACGATACGGCGCGGAGTTTAAGCGCGAAGCTCGGAGGTGAGCAAGCGCGATACCAGTTCAGGTAGCACGGTCCCGGCATTTCCGCTGAGACAAAAATCGCTCATGTCGGATAAGGGTGTTGGATTGGGATTGACTTCGACAATCCTGGCACCGGCCGCGCGAGCGGTATCCGCAAGGCCTGCCGCGGGCCAGACGAGCGACGATGTGCCGATCGAGAAGAACAGGTCGCAGGTCGAGGCGGCCGCCATTGCTTTGTTAAGTGCGTCCTCGGGGATTGCTTCACCGAACCAGACTACGCCCGGACGAAGTTGTCCGCCGCAAGCCGGGCAGGCGGGGACCGCTGAGGAAACATCGCGCGCGTCTGCTACGACACAGCCTTCTACAAAGCACCTGTCTTCGAAAATGTTGCCGTGGAATTCGATAACGTTGTCGCTACCGGCGCGCTGGTGCAGACCGTCGACGTTCTGGGTAATCAGCGTGAACTCCCTTACCTGCGACGCCAGGTCCACCAAAGCCCGGTGTCCGGCGTTCGGTTCGACTTTGGCCACGAGTTCCCGGCGCCATCGGTACCAGCGCCAGATGAGTTCGGGGTCGCGGAGAAAGGCCTCCGGAGTGGCCAGCTCATGCGGATCGAATTTCTTCCAAAGGCCGGTTTGTGCCTCACGGAACGTGGGCACACCGCTCTCGGCCGATATGCCCGACCCGCTAAGCACACAGACATGGCGACTCGCCCGAAGCGCATCTATTAGCGCCTCCGGATACACCGGATTTTTATCCATCAGGCGGCTTTGTTTGCTATAGCCAGTTGGCGAAGGACGTAATGAAGGATGCCACCGTGTTCATAGTAATCGCGTTCCTTTGGCGTATCGATGCGGACTTTGGCCTGAAATTCGATCGGGTCGCCGCCGTCGGGAGTGGCAGTAACGCTTACCGTTTTCGAGTCGGCATCGGCAAGGCCGACAATATCGATCACTTCCTTGCCGGTCAGTCCCAGCGAATCGGCGCCCTGGCCAGCCATGAATTGCAATGGCAATACGCCCATGCCGATCAGGTTGGAGCGATGGATCCGCTCGTAGCTTTTGGCAATGACGGCTTTAACGCCAAGCAGCAGGGTACCTTTCGCGGCCCAGTCGCGGGACGAACCAGTACCGTATTCGGTGCCGGCAATGACCACGAGTGGTGAGCCTTCCGAACGGTACTTCAGCGACGCATCGTAGATGGACATTTGCTGGTCGCTCGGCTGGTGCCTGGTCCAGCCACCCTCGGTGCCGGGCGCGAGCTGGTTGCGCAGGCGAATATTGGCAAACGTGCCGCGCATCATGACCTCATGGTTGCCGCGTCTGGATCCATAGGAATTGAAATCGACCGGTTTGACGCCCTGTGCTTGCAGATACTCCGCAGCGGGACTGTCCACGGCGATGTTGCCTGCGGGCGAAATGTGGTCCGTCGTGACAGAGTCACCCAGCAAAGCGAGAACTCTGGCACCGTGAATGTCCTCCACGGGCCTGCTCTGCAGGCTCATGCCTTCAAAGTAAGGGGGATTCTTGACGTAAGTCGAATCGGCATCCCAGCTATAGATCGCTCCGCCCGGTACAGCGAGGCTGTTCCAGTTCTTGTCGCCGGCGAAGACGCTGTCGTAAGTGGATTTGAACATGCCGGAATCGATATTTTGCGCGATCGCTTCCTGTATCTCCTTTGGGTCTGGCCAGATATCCCGCAAGTAGACGGGATTGCCTTTCGCATCGTCTCCGAGCGGGTCGCTGTGGAGATTCACGTCCATGTTCCCTGCCAATGCGTAAGCGACGACCAGCGGCGGCGACGCCAGATAGTTCATCCGCACGAGGGGGTGAATGCGCCCTTCAAAGTTACGATTGCCGGACAAAACGCTGCAGCCCACGATGTTGCCGTTTTGCACGGCTTCGGCAATCTCCGGTTTTAGCGGGCCGGAATTGCCGATGCAGGTCGTGCAGCCGTATCCGACGGTGTAAAAACCCAGGGCATCCAGATCGTCCAGGAGTTGGGACTTCTCAAGATAGTCGGTGACGACCTTGGAACCCGGCGCGAGGCTGGTCTTGACCCAGGGCTTGCTCGTCAGCCCTTTTTCACGCGCATTTCTCGCCACCAATCCTGCCGCGATCATGACGGACGGGTTGGATGTATTTGTGCAACTGGTAATTGCCGCGATCAGTACGGCACCATCCCTGATGTCGACTTCCTCTCCATCGAGGACAGCCTGTGCCGAGCCACCTTCCTTCCGCTCAGCGACGGCGGCTTTCAGATCCCTGCGAAACGCTGAATCCGCCGCGCTCAATGCGATACGGTCCTGCGGGCGTTTCGGTCCGGCGATACTTGGCTCGATCGTGCTCATATCGAGCTCGAGTATGTCACTGTAGTCAGCGTCGGCCTGGCCGGCGTGATGCCACAGCCCCTGTTCCTTCGCGTAAGCCTCGATCAGCTTGATGTGTTCGGCATCGCGCCCGGATAGCGTCAGGTAGCGCAGCGTTTCGTTGTCGATCGGAAAGATCGCGCAGGTGCTGCCAAACTCGGGCGACATGTTGCTAAGCGTTGCCCGATCCGCAAGCGCCAAATGTTCCAGACCGTTACCAAAGAACTCGACGAATTTGCCGACGACACCTCTTTCCCTGAGCATTTCTGTCACCGTGAGCACCAAATCGGTCGCAGTCGTCCCCGCGGCGGGTGTGCCGCTTAGTTTGAAGCCGACGACTTGGGGGATGAGCATCGTGATAGGTTGTCCCAGCATTGCGGCCTCAGCCTCGATGCCGCCGACGCCCCAGCCAAGAATACCCAGCGCGTTGATCATGGTCGTGTGCGAGTCGGTGCCAACTAACGTATCGGGATAGGCGGACCTTTGCCCGTTCCTGTCCGCGTCGAATATGACGCGTCCCAGATACTCGAGGTTTACCTGGTGAACAATGCCGGTGTTCGGCGGGACCACACGGAAGTTCTCGAACGCCGACTGGCCCCAGCGGAGAAACGAATAACGTTCCTTATTTCGATTGAATTCGATCTTGTTGTTCAGGTCGAGCGCGTCTGCCGTTCCATATCGATCGACTTGCACCGAATGGTCGATAACCAGTTCGGCCGGTGCCTGGGGATTGATACTGTCGGCGGAGCCGCCCAGACTTACGACTGCGTCGCGCATTGCGGCCAGATCGACAACCGCCGGCACGCCCGTAAAATCCTGGAGGATCACGCGGCTTGGCGTAAATGAAATCTCGGTGCTCGGCTCGGCATCTGCATCCCAGTTGGCAAGTGCCAGTATGTCGTCACGCGTGACATCGCGACCGTCTTCGTGTCTGAGAAGATTCTCCAACAGAATCTTCAGCGAGAACGGAAGCCTCTCGAGGTGTCCTTCCGTGACTGCATCAAGGCGGTATATTTCGAACTGATTGCCGCCAACATCGAGCGTTGAACGAGCGCCGAAGCTGTCCGTCATAGTCTCTCCCCGGGGAATTACTTTCCTGCCAAATGACCGAACCGGTCCGCGGTCCGGGGCGGGGCGGCATTATAGCGGATTAGGGGCTGTCATATCGCCGCGCGGACGGTTGCGTGCCGGGCAAGCACGCGGTCGATGACCGCGCCACCCAGACACCGGTCACCGTCGTAGAACACGGCGAACTGGCCGGGCGCGACGGCTCTTTGCTCCGCGGCAAACGAAACTTCGAGCAAGTCGCTAGCCTCTTGTCTGACAAGGCATGCCTGGTCAGGCTGCCGATAGCGAATCTTGACATTGCAGCTCAAAGCTCCTGTCCGCGACAACTTTTCAGGCGGTTTACCGATCCAACTGGCGGCGCTTGTCTCCATTGAGGTGCTGTAGAGCATCGGGTGCTCGCCTTGCACAACGACCAGCGCGTTGTCGTCCAGAATCTTGTCCGCGACATACCAGGGTGCGTCGCCGGAGTCCTGCCGGCCGCCAAGGCCCAGTCCCTGGCGCTGCCCCAGCGTGTAGTACATCAGGCCCTGGTGCCGTCCGAGCTCCTTGCCATCCGGTGTCCGGATGGGTCCCGGATCCGCCGGGAGATAAGTCGCAAGGAACTCCCTGAACGGCCGCTCGCCAATGAAGCAGATGCCTGTGCTGTCCTTCTTGTCGTGGATGGCCAGACCATGATCGCGGGCAATACGACGGACATCCGTCTTCAACAGCTCCCCTAGCGGGAAAAGCGTCTCAGCCAGCGCGCTGGCAGAGACCGCGTGCAGAAAATAACTCTGGTCCTTGGTCTTATCGGCAGCCTTCATTAGTCGCACCTGCCCGTCGGAGACATCGGTGCGCGCGTAATGTCCTGTTGCCAGCAGTTCCCCACCAAGACGTTTGGCGTAGTCCCGGAATGCGCCGAATTTAATCTCACGGTTGCAAAGTACGTCCGGGTTAGGCGTGCGCCCGGCCCGATACTCATCGAGAAAGTACTTGAACACCCGGGCACGATATTGCTTCGCGAAATTGACGTGATGTAGCGGAATGTCCAGTTGCTCGCAGACACGGCGCGCATCCTGTAAATCGGCGGCCGCTGTGCAATAACCATCGTCGTCCTCCCAATTCGACATGTGCAGTGCCTGCACGTCGGCACCCTGCTGCTTGAGAAGCAATGCGGCAACGGCGGAATCGACACCGCCGGACAAGCCGAGGATGACTTTCCTGCCTTGCGGATTGATATGGGACGTCGTCATAGATCGGCGATTCTAGCGCGATTTTTCCGCTAGCAGGCCATGGATGTCTTTTTCAACATCCTGCGAACGACGCCGGACGCATGCTCCTCGATGACGAGGAGGCGCCCGTTCTGTTCAATTACAGCAGGGACTGTAAGATCAGTTCGATTAAAAACGCGGCAACAATTTCGTTTATATGCCGAGTTGACGGAATTCTATTTCGACTTCGCTCGCTTGCCAGATCTCGTCAAACATCTTGCCGTAGAGTTTGGCGACTGCGGGTTCAAAGGTATCTGCAATGCCTTCCCAACGACTGGCTTGCAAACGATAGACGAGTGCAGTCTCGTCGGCAATGCAAAAGGATTCTGCATGGGTGCGTAAGTCTTCTCTGACGTGGCGGAATTCGATATAAGTATTCAGGCGCCTGCCAAGATGAACGAAATTGTTGCCGTTCTTGATGGCTCGCGTCGGGTCCGCAATTAGTACGCGAATTCTTGCGTAGGTCTGCGACAAACAGAGATGTTTGATGATGTCGAGAAAATCCGGATCATCGTAGATTCCCGGTTCAAGGTCATGCGTAAAGATGGACAACTTCCGGGTGGTTTCAGCGGCGACATCGATGATCGCCAGACGCAATTCTTCCTCCGTAGATATAACCCAGCGACGACCTTTTTTCCGAACTTGTTCCATGATGTACCGTGTTACAAATCTAAGCGTGCCAGGACATGCGGTATGCCACCTTCAGAAAATATCTCTTCGTCACTGACAAAGCCAAATTTCTTATAAAAATTCAGCGCGTGCGTTTGTGCGTGCAGGTAAACCTGATCAAAGCCCCTTTGCCGGGCTTCCTCGACCAGTCGAATCAGCATCGCCGAACCCACGCCCTGTCCACGGTATTCCCCCAATACCGCTAGTCTCGCAATCTTACCGGTCGGCTCCAGACGCCCAGTGCCAACTGCGTCACGTTTTTCGGAGAATGCAAGCACATGAGAACTATTCTCATCCGCGTCGTCCCACTCCTCGGACTCGGAAATCTTCTGTTCGATAATGAAGACCCGGCGCCGCACGAACTCGAGCCTGGCACGGTCTGCCTGCCAGCTCGCGCTGCG
>JAZFPY010000097.1:0-3194 GCA_036444875.1 Woeseiaceae bacterium
TTCGATGTCAGGGAGGACGCGACGATGCTGTTCTTCGCCAAGACATCCAAGACGGGCGATATCGATGATTACCTGCTGCTCATGCGCGCCGAGGGAGAGGAATTCGACGAGGCACTTTACCTCGAGATAAACGAGCAGCAGTTCGCCGGTCACAACATGATTTCCGAAGCCAGATTGACCGGAAACATGTTGACGCTCGAGCTGCGCGAGCCTGCCGCGGAGTTAGACGGCGCGAATGAGATCGTGCTCACCTATGACGAGACCCCGGAAAATCAGGCCAGTATCGAAGCCGGAGTGTTTCGCGTTCTCGGCAACACCCTGGCGGGAGGCAACGCCTGAGCGATTCCGCTGGTGCTCGAACTGCGGCCAAATTGCGAAAACTGCGATCGCGACCTGCCCCCGGAATCTACCGATGCAATGATTTGTTCGTTCGAGTGTACCTTTTGCAGGCAGTGTGTCGCTAAGGTGCTCGACGGCATTTGCCCGAACTGCGGCGGTAACTTTGAGCAGAGGCCCGTGAGGCCTGTCGCGTCGCTGACGGAGCATCCAGCTTCGACGAAGCGCATCACCCGGAACTAGTGGTCCAACATGTCGTCTTGGAGTGTCTACTTGCTTCGCTGTGGGGACGGTAGCCTGTACACCGGCATCGCGACAGACGTATCAAGGAGAGTCGCCGAGCACAAGAATGGTGAAAAAGGAGCCAAATACCTTCGCGGGCGTGGCCCGCTTGATCTTATCTATCAGCAGGAAATCGGCGATCGAAGCCTCGCTGCAAAGATCGAACACCGGGTCAAGCGGTTCCCGAAAGAACATAAAGAGGACCTCGGCCGACTGCCGGGCCGCATTGAAGAATTGCTGCAGCAGATTAGTCTGCAAAGCGACTGATGCGGCTCGCGAAGATCAGTAAAGAACGATTGGCTCCCCAAAAGATGGCATTCGGATTTCTATCTGTTCCTCTCCGGCCCCGGCAAACTCGTTCAGCAATGGCACGATCGCGGCGACGTTATCGAGCACATTGGGGAACAACTTTATCTGCCCAAACGGTTGGGTGATGTCGTCATGATGAATCACATAGACCCGTTTTGCGCCGGTCTGTCCTATAATTTGCTGCCAATAGTCCATCGCATATTTCAGGCTCTGCCTGCTAAGGCCCGCGATACCCAGCATCACCACATCAGCTTTCGTGTCCGCCAGCGCATCTTCAATAAAGCCAGCACTGCCCTGCACCAGCGTCGTTCCGTTCGGGTGACTGATCAGGATCGACCAGCTCCCGCCCTCCCGCCATGCGGTGAACGGGGCAGGTTGCCGCAGCGGTTCTGACATGAACCCCGCGAGCAAATGACTGTCACCGAAGCCGTTTGGTACATGCCTGGAAGTGATCAGGGTCACGGTGAACTTGCCAAATTGTAAGGTGTCGCCGTTAGTCGCCAGGACGATCTGGTCGCCAGGAACGTCGGCACCGCGCGCTATGTTGGCCGTGGATTCCGTACCGACAACGGAAGCGCTGGACCGGTTGGCAATAGCGCCGACGTCCATCGCATGATCGTAATGGGAATGCACGGGGATGACCGCTGCGAGGCGGCGCATCCGAAACGTGTCCAGTGCGTAGTTGATGTTCGCTGCATCAGAGACGATCGGTCGAAGGAAAATGAGGTCAAGGATGTCTGGCCTTGAGAAAAAACCATCTATCAGAATCTGCGTCTCGCCATCGTCGAAAAGCAATGTGGTGACGCCAAGCCAGGTGACCGTTACGGCATCGGCACCGGCCTCAACTGCCTCGGCGGTTCGCAGGTCAATATCTTCGATCGAGTTGCGGTCCTGCCAGAGCCAGATGCCTGCCGGTACACTCACGATCACCGCGCCGGCAAGCCCGATGCCGGTTCTTCTTAGCCAAAGCAAGGCCCTTCGCATGTACTCACCATACCATCGGGATCGCGGGCTTTGTTATTGTCCCACCGCCATCCTTGCCAGATGCCCGGTAAGCGGGGCGAGATAGTTGCCCATCGCGTAACCCAGCAACGCCATCAGGATGGATACCGGTACCAGGCTGGGCCTGTGAAACGCTGCGACAATCGGCGCAGACGCGGCGGCACCGATATTGGCTGCAGACGCGATTGCGACGCTGTGCACATCGACCCTGAAGAGCTTCGCGCCGGCAAGGCAAAAGGCGCCGTGAATGAAGATCCAGATGAAGGCACCCAGTAAGAAAGCCGGTGCTTGGCCGAATCCTTCAATGGTAGCCCTCGCTCCCATACCGGCAACGAAAACGTAGACCATGGCGGTGCCGATCGCAGTTGCGTTAGGCAATCGGGACACCGGTGTGGCGGAGAGTGCCAATGCGATCGTCGTGATCAGGAGAATTCGCCAGGTGGATTCCGACAAAATGGTCTCCAGAGATGGATAGTTCTGCATCATCGCCTGGAAAAAAATTGATGCGAGGGCGCTGGCCAGCCAAGTAACGCCTATGGCAATCGCCGTGAGATAGATGTAATCACGCATGACCGGGGTTTTTTCTTCCTCCAGGACGGCCGCCGAAGCAGAATCCATCATGCGCAAACGATCTTCGGGCACGTTCGCCCAGGCATTGAAGCGATCTGCGAAGTTCTTCGAAGCGAGGAGAAGCGGTAGCCAGACGATATAAACCACGTTATCGGCAAGTACGGCGAGACCAAACTGTTCAGCCGGTGTGTCCAGCATCTCGCTGGCAGCGGCCATGTTGCCTGTGCCGCCGATCCAGCTTCCCGCCAGTGCACCAAAGCCTTTCCATGCGTCCGGGGCGAGCCAGTGGTGCACGAGCACGTATGCGATTACAGCACCGGCAATGACGCCGGCCGTACCCATGAGCATTACCAGGATGCCCTTGCCCATGATGCGAACGGTAGCCGGTACATTGACTTTGAGTAACATCAGGACGATGAACGCCGGCAAAGCATAAGTGCTTAACCCGGAATAAACGGATGAACCGCTTGGAATAATATCCAGGTTATTGAGGAAGACGGGCGTCGCGTAAATGAATAACAACGGTGGAACATATTGAAATAGTTTCCACTGTGTGATCTGGTCGATGAAGAACCAAAAGGCTGCAACCGCACACAAGATGGCGAGCACTCCGCCCGGAGAGCTGATCAGAGCATCTGACATGGTATTAATCCGTGCTGACGACTTGTGCTGCAGTATATCTAAATTCACCCGTC
>JAZFPY010000098.1:0-20678 GCA_036444875.1 Woeseiaceae bacterium
CTGCTCGTCGGTCCAGTCCGACGGCAGAGGAGCAACCGCGTAAAAGGATTTCTGCCCTTCATCCAGAGGCCCCGGCGGGTTCAGATAAGCGACGGTAACGCCGCGTTGGAACTCCGGCATAATAATAATTTCGATCGGGTCGTCCGGCACGGTGACGAGGTTTCTCTCCTGCACGAAGTCGGTTGCCTGCTGCAAGTACTCTCTCGCGACCGTGACAATACCGTCGGGCTCAGGCAGCTGCTGATACGCTTTTTCAAGAGCCGTACGAATGATTACCTGCTTGTAAGCTTCATCGGGATCATCGGGGAAACTCGTAAAAGGATATTGTTCTGCGTATAACTCTTTTGCTATCTGGTACATCTGATCGCGGACGGCAACATATTCATTTTCAGCGCGTGTCCTGAGATCCCTCCGACTCAGCGGTGAGTTCAGCGTAAAGCCGAGTTTGGTATCGAATAGTGCCGCCCCGATGCGAAAATTCCCCGCAGCCTTCGGCAGCAATTCTTCCTCGAGCCAGGTCTGATGCTCAGCCACCGCGTTCCTGGCTGTGGCTATTGCCGCCTGCAACCGGAACTTGAACTCGCCCGTCTCCGTGCCCATATGCGGCACAATCATTGTCTCGATAATCGAGTCGAGGCCGGGGTTCTGTTGCACGGCTGTCTCTGCATGAATCTTGGGCACGCGCTGCGGTTGCAGAGCAGCGCGGGCCTGGGCAAGAAAACGAGGCATCTGTTCGAGCCGTGATGCGGCGTTTACAAGGCGTTCAGGCAAAGGCGCGAAGTCCCGGGCCATGAGTCCGTAACTCGCGCTACCGGACAGGTCAACGTAAATGAGGGGGTTCCACGCCCATTCCTGCAGTGACTCAAGCTGCCAGAGGCGAGACGCTATTTCGTTGAGGAGCAGATCGGCGTCCACCTGATTGGCGCGGGACAAGGCCTGCCACTCGATGCGTTGCAGAGCCGCCAGGTGCTTCTCATAGAGCCTTACGGTGGCGGCACGGCCTTCGCCGTCAACCTGATCGAGAGTACCGTCCTGACGATGGTCGCCGCTCAGTGTGGCATTGACGGGAGAGAGCGCCGGAAGATCATTGACGAATGCGGCGGCAACGCTCTCGAACGCCGAATCTGCATCCGATTGAGCATGAGCGACCGACACACAGCCAAGCAAAACGAAAAACGCAGTACCTCCCGCGATCCTCAGACACATGCCGTCTGTCAAAGCTGCCACGCTCTTTTAACTCCCGAATTTTACGACTTTTGCAAACTTTATCATGGTGATGTGATCGCGGCAGCTGTTATATTCCCGCCAATGAACAGAATCGGCATCGCAGCGAGTATCCTCTTTTTTGTTACGCCTGACTTGTGTGCGGCGCAGGAAGAAGCGACTTTGGCCCTGGCTGTTCCCGCTGCAAATGGGGATGCGGTCCCCGCCTACGTGCTGGAGGTGCCTGAGTCTGTATCCGATGTGCTGATTGCCGATACCAAAACAGGAACACTTCACCGCTTCGGCCGCACGGCATCCGGCATTACGAAGATTGACCAGCGCTACATGTCGATCGGTGAGAATGGTGTCGGAAAAAAAAGAGCCTGGGACCGAAAGACGCCATTAGGCGTTTACTTCATCACCGAACAGCTTGACACGAGCAATCTCGACGACAAGTACGGCGTTGCAGCATATCCGCTGGATTATCCAAACGCATGGGACCGCTATAATCAACGGAGCGGAAACGGCATCTGGTTGCATGGTGTGGACCAAAACGGATCGAAGCGCCCGCCGCGAGACACCGATGGTTGCCTGGCGCTGCCGAACGATGAACTCCTGTCGCTCGCCGACACACTCAAACCGCTGGTTACACCGGTCATCGTGGCCCGCGAACTGGTCTGGGCAACGCCGGACGAACTCGAAAACATTCGCTCTGAATTCCGCATAGCGCTGGAAATGTGGAGACAAAGCCTGGAAGACGGTGATCTCCTGACTTATTTGTCTCTGTATTCGGATAAATTCCGGCATCGCGGAATGGACAAAGAGGCATGGGCTTCGTATCGATTAGCTGTATTCGATGCCAGGGACCTTGAGTCGGTCGATCTTGAAGACGTATTGCTGATCGCAGACCCGGAAGAACCCGGGCTGTACCTGAGCCGGTTCACTCAGGAGTTCGTTACAGGTAGCGGTACCGTAACGATTATGAAACGCCTTTACTGGCAACGGCGGGAAGACAGTTTCTGGAAAATCGTTGCGGAGGATTCGGGTTAATTGGAGACACCCGGGGTCTGTCCCCGCCTAACGAATCGTTTCCCGCTCAATCAGTTCGTCAACTACTCTGAGCAGATTTGGGTAGCTGCCCGCTTCAGCGGCACCGGTGCGATACTTTCCGTTCACGACCACGGCCGGTACGCCGGTGACGTTGTATCGTTTGACCAGGTCATTGGCAACGCGAATTTTCTGATTGACCTCGAATGAGTTCCAGGTGCTGAGAAAGTCTTCCTCGCTGACGCCGAAGCGCTCAAACAACTTCTGAATTGCACCTTCCGACGTGAGGCGGTTGCTCTTGCGGTGAAACTCGGTGAACACGGCGGCATGAAACACCTCGACATCTGTCAGCTTTTCGTTCTTCGCGAGCACCTCTTCAGTGTAGTAGAGACGTCCGTGCAATCTTGCCAGCGGATTCCAGACGGCAGGAATTCGAACGAAGCGGGCATTGGGAGGTATGTTTTCCGCCCAGGCGTTGATTTGTGGGTCGAAGTCATCGCAGTGCGAGCAGCCGTACCAGAATATTTCGGCGATTTCGATTTTGTTGGCGCCACCCACCGTGGGTTGTGTCGGCACGAGACGATGGTAGTGTTGCCCCTCTGAATAACGCCACTCTCTCAGCGGCGCAGTCACAGTCGCCGGTGCTGTCTCACGCGCCAGAAGAATAGGCTGCTTCTCGGCCTGCGCCTCGTCGGGTTCAGCGGCCGACTCCTCAACGAGCTCCGGTTGTGCCCCTTCGTCAGCGTCCCCGGCAGCTGCTTCAGCGGGCGCCTCAGGAGCAACGTCCTCTGTGAGGGCCTCCGGCTCCGGAGCTTCGCTTGACGGTTCCTCCCTGCTGCATGCAGTCAGGGCAAAGCTTAAAACAAACCCCAATAAAACGATTTTATTCATGCGAATTTCCTGTGATGAACTGCGTGTCTGACTAACAGAGTTCAAAATGGTTTACCTGGAATCGATGCCTGGCAGATCTTACGCGGCAAAGATGAAACATTCGGGCCACGATGGAAGGAGTCCACGTCACGAGCACCTGCCAGAATCAGCGAAGTCCCTGCACGTAAGCGGCTACAGCCAGGATGTCGTCTTCGGTTAGGCGTTTCGCGATGTCGCGCATCATCTTGGTCGCTCCGTCCGATTTGCGCGCATCCGTCGCATAAGCGCGAAGTGTCGCTGCAATGTATGTTGCGTGCTGGCCACGCAACAAGGGGTAGGCTGCAGCTGGATTGCCTCGTCCCGTCGGGCCATGACATGTCAGACAGGCTGCAGCCCCGCTTTCTTTGCTGCCGCCACGATAAAGTGCCTGACCCCTTTCAACGAGCGCGGGGTCCGCAACCGATTTGGCTGCGGCTGGCTGTGCGGCGAAGTAAACGGCCACGTCTCTTATATCCTGTTCCGTCAGCGTCATGGCCTGGCTCGACATCAGAATATTGGTACGTTCGCCATTCTGGAATGCCTCGAGCTGCCGTACGATGTACGGCGCATGCTGACCGGCGATGCTGGGCCATTGCGGATTGACGCTGTTGCCGTCTGGACCATGACAGGCGCCACACCTGATCGCTTTGGTTTTTCCCGCTTCGTATGATCCATCAACAAGCCCGTCAGCGGAGGCCTGTGAGCAGACGAGCAGCAGCAAGACTGCGGCACCGAATACGGAATACCTGTTATTCATATTTTGTAACCATCGCATCAGGGCAGTCTGCAAGGCTGCCACAATTCCATAGCTGAGACTTTGAGTCAGGAATATGTGACAGGCAAACGCCGTACGGTACGCGCCTGACCTCAGTCATGCTGCAGGGGCCGATAGCGGTCTTGCTGCATCACCCTGAACCGGTCAAACTATGCCTGTCGGTGTACTTAACTCAGCAGGCCCCGGATTATACACAATCAGTCGGGGCCATATCCCATGTCGCAATACCCAGATGCCAAATTCGTTCTGAGCGCCAATGCACCGGGGCAATTCCTGCCGGATACCGGCCGGGAGGTTGCTGTCGCCGGGCGCTCGAACGCCGGAAAATCGAGTGCCATCAATGTCATAGTGAACCGGCGGCAGTTCGCGCGGACCAGCAAAACGCCTGGCCGGACACGACTCGTGAACTTCTTTTCTCTCAGAGAAGACGAGCGCCTGGTCGACCTGCCCGGATATGGGTTTGCGCGAGTGTCAGATTCGGTACAGCGGCACTGGCGAGAGCTTTTGGAGACATATTTCGAGGAACGGAAAAGTCTTTGTGGCCTGCTGCTCGTTGTGGACGCAAGGCGTAAGCTGTCTGACTTTGACAGAAAAATGCTGAGCTTTGCGGACTCGGTCGATCTGCCCGTGCATGTACTGTTAACAAAAGCCGACAAACTGAAACGTGGCCAGGCATCTGCCGCACTCTTGCAGGTACAGAAGGAACTCAACGGCCAGGCCAGCGTCCAGCTTTTTTCGGCGTCGAAACGTCAAGGTGTCGAGGACGCTAGAAAAGTGCTGGAACAGTTCCTGTCAGACTAACGGGGTTAAATATCGCATAGTGGCGCGTGCCCGATATTCCCCCCCGTCGGATCTTAAACTCACTCGCGGGACATACCGGACACGCGCCACAGTTACGAGCGTATGAAGCTGCAATAAAAAAACCCCGGCGTGTCACTTACCGTAAACAGCCGGGGTCGAGTTACGCAACCGGCTTGGGGTGGCCGTGTTGCACGCCCGCCTAGGGAGGTAGGCAGGCGAGTGACAAAAGCACTCAAACACTTCGAACCAGATACCCGGCAAGAGTTCCATCGTTATATAAGTTATTGTTATTTAAAGACTAATTTGGGCGATTAGTGCGCTTCATCCCAGTTTGTACCGATGCCCGTATCGACCTTGAGTGGCACCGCAAGGTCTGCCGCGCTACTCATCAGCGTTACGATTTTATCGCGTACAGGTTCAGCACTGTCCTTCGAAACCTCGAATACGAGTTCGTCGTGTACCTGCATGATCATGCGCGTATTCGCACTGCTGTCCTTTATCCATTTGTGCACGGCAAGCATCGCTATCTTGATGATGTCTGCAGCGGTTCCCTGCATCGGTGCATTGATTGCACTGCGCTCGGCGTATTGTCGTCTTTGTGCATTGCGGTCGTTGATCTCGGGAAGATAAAGACGGCGGCCGAAAACCGTTTCCACGTAGCCCAAGTCATGCGCCTGTGCGCGTATTCCGTCCATGTAGGCCTTCACACCTGGATAACGTTCGAAATATAGGTCCACGTACTCCTGCGCTTCGCCTCTTGTTATCCCGAGCTGCTTCGCAAGTCCGAACGCCGACATGCCATACATGAGCCCGAAGTTGATCGCTTTTGCAGAACGACGATGGTCGGCGGTCACCTCGTCCGGGTCGAGCTCGAAGACCTCGGCTGCAGTTGCCTTGTGTATATCGAGTTCAGCCGCGAAGGCGTTCAACAGCCCCTTGTCGCCGGAGAGGTGCGCCATGATCCGTAGCTCGATCTGGGAATAGTCCGCGGCAAGCAAAACAAAACCGGTCGGTGCAATGAACGCCTGTCGAATACGCCGGCCCTCCGGTGTACGAATCGGGATATTCTGAAGATTCGGATCGGTGGATGAGAGCCGGCCGGTGGCGGTGACGGCCTGGTGATAGGACGTATGAACGCGGCCGGTATCCGGAGAAATTTGCTCCGGGAGCTTGTCTGTGTAGGTACTTTTCAGCTTGCTGACCGATCGGTATTCGAGGATCACTTGCGGCAGCTCGTACTCGTCAGCCAGTTCCTGTAATACATCCTCGGCCGTTGACGGCTGGCCCTTGGGCGTTTTCCGGACCACCGGCAGGCCAAGGTGTTCGAAAAGGATCTGTTGCAGCTGCTTGGGCGAGCCAAGGTTGAACGGCCCGCCCGCGAGTTCGTGCGCCGCCTGTTCCAGCCTGGCCATCTTCTTCGCCAGCTCGCCGCTCTGAATTTTCAGCATCTTCGGTTCGATCAGCACACCGGTCTCTTCCATATCGAGAAGAACGGGCACCAGCGGTCGTTCGATTTCCTCATACAGCCTTTCAAGTGATTTGGTTTTCCTGAGTTCTCCCCACAAATATTCGTGCAGCTGTAGCGTAATGTCGGCGTCCTCGGCCGCGTAGGGTGATGCCTGTTCCAAATCGATTTGATTAAAAGTGAGTTGCTTCGCGCCCTTGCCCGCGACGTCCTCGTAGTGAATCGTGCTGATATTGAGGTATTTTCTGGCGACGGAATCCATGTCGTGTCGCGTGGCGACGCTGTTCAACACATAGGACTCGAGCATCGAATCAAACTGCATGCCACGGAGTTCAATGCCGTAGCGCGCGAATATGTGTGCGTCGTATTTCAGGTGGTGGCCTACTTTTTTCTTTTCCGGGTCTTCGAGGAAGTCTTTGAGGGCCGCCAGCACATCATCTCTTGGTAACTGGTCCGGGGCGCCCGGATAGTCGTGGGCGAGGGGAATATAGGCAGCCTCGCCCTTTTTGACGGCGAGCGAGATGCCGACGATCTCCGCCTGCATGTAATTCAGGCTGGTCGTCTCGGTATCTACGGCGACCAGCGCTGCTCTGTCAATGTTTTTGAGCCAGGTCTTGAATTCAGATTGCTTTAGGACCGTCTGATAGTCACCTTTCCGGGTCTCTGAGAGTTCTTGCTCAGTCGTATCGCCGCCAGTCTGCTCGTCCAGTTGTCGCAGCAGCGTCCGAAGTTCGAGCCGGCCGTAAAGCGCCCGCAACGATTTCAGGTCGGGCTTGCCCCGTTTGAGGTCTTTGGGTTTTTTCTCGAGTTTGACGCTTTGTTCAATCGTCGCGAGCTTCTGCGACAGCGCCAGCTGGTCCAGGTTTTCTCGCAGGCTTGCACCGACTTTGCCGGTGATTTCACTCGCGTTCTTGACAATCTCCGCAACGCTGCCGTACTGGTTCAGCCATTTGGCCGCAGTCTTGGCGCCGACACGCGGTACACCCGGGATGTTATCGGCGCTGTCGCCGACCAATGCGAGATAGTCGATAATCTGTTCCGGATAGACGTCGAATTTCTTTTTTACACCGTCCCTGTCGAGGACCGTACCGCTCATCGTATTAATAAGTGTGACCTTGTCGTCGACGAGCTGGGCCATGTCCTTGTCGCCGGTCGATACCAGCACGTCCTGGCCGCTCTTGACAGCTTGACGGCACAGAGTCCCGATGACATCGTCGGCTTCAACACCTTCGATGCGTAACAGCGGCAGGCCCATCGCCGTAACCGCTTCCAACAACGGCTCGATCTGTAAACGAAGTTCATCGGGCATCGGCGGACGGTTCGCTTTGTACTCTGCGAATATCTCGTCACGAAATGTCTTGCCCGGCGCGTCGAATACGACGGCGATATGCTCGGATGACTGCTCCCTGACCAGCTTGTTGATCATGTTCAGTACGCCGTGAACGGCGCCCGTGGGATCACCTCGGGAGTTGCTCAGCTTGGGCAGGGCATGAAATGCCCGGTAAAGATAGGATGACCCGTCGATAAGGACGAGCGTGTTATCACTCATGAAATTCGCCTGAATGTCTTTGCAAGCATCGCCCGTCAGGACGGGCTCCTACAGGAATATTGCAACGGTAATCAGCAACTTGTTGGAGCCCGTCCTGACGGGCGATCATCGAACTCCGTGTCATCATTTAACGCCGTTTTGATGCAGGTCTTGATTTTATGGGACAGCAGCGCCTAATTCTCGTCTTGCGACTCTTCTTCTTTATCTTCGTCGTCTTCTTCGGTCTGGTTTTGAACTGGAGGCGGCACCTCCGTCTTTATCAGGCTCGGATCACCTGGCAAATACAATGGTCCTTTCTGGCCGCATCCTGCTGCGAGCAAAAGACCAAGAACCAAAGCTAAGCGATGATGGCTGTTCATAATCTGTACCGTCGGGTTGCGTTGAGCGGCTGACTACCCAGGCAGCAATATAACGTACCGTGTCATTTATTGTAACGTTCCGCGACCCGGCGATAGGCCTCGCGAAATGGTATGTTTTCCTTGCTTGCGAGTTCGTTTGCTTCATGGGCGGCGTTGATGCTCTCGTCAAGCCGTATGTTCTCGGGCCTGAACTTCAAGCCTTCGAGGACAAACGACATGATGTCGACGCACTCTATGCCTAAATCGATCGAGCGAAATAATGGCGGTTTGAGCCGCTGCAAATCGCGCTGATATCCGGACGGCAGTTTTGCGGTGATCATCAGGCTTTCCTCCAGACATGCCTGCGACGTAGCCGAAGATGCGCGTATCAGTTCGAGCACGTCGGGATTTCGTTTCTGCGGCATGATGGATGAACCTGTCGTCACCTCGGGTGCCAGCTCCACATAGGCGAACTCCCGGGTATAGAACAACAGAAGGTCGCTGGCGAGGCGGCCGAGGTCCTGCACCAGCAGCGTCAGCTCGAACAAGAGGCCGCTTTCGGCCTTGCCGCGGGACAGTTGGACGGCAGTCACGGGAAGCTGCGTTTCATCGAAGCCGAGCTTGGCCGTGGTCAGTTCACGGTCAATGGCGAGTCCGGGTGTGCCGTAGCCGGCCGCGCTGCCGAGTGGATTCTTGCCAAGGCGACGCCGCGATGCCTGCAGGCCGGCGGCGTCGTCCTCAAAGGCCTCAACATAGCCGTCGCTCCAGAGAGCCACGGATGATGGCATGGCGTGTTGCATATGCGTAAAGCCTGGCAGCACTATGTCGCCTTCACGTGCCGCGAGCCTGGACAATGACTGACACAGGCCGCCAATGCTCTTTGAGACCACATCTATCGCATCGAGCGAGTAGAGGCGGAGTGCCGTTAGCACCTGGTCGTTCCTCGAACGGCCGAGATGCAGCCTGCCGCCCGCGGGTCCGATGAGTTCTGTCAGTCGGGACTCGAGGGCCGTATGTACATCCTCGTCCTCGAGGCGAATCTCCCACTCACCAGCGGCGAAACCCTGTTCGAGCTTCCTGAGGCCGTCGCAAATCGCTTTACAGTCCTGGTCAGTAATCAGATCCTGCGCGGCAAGCATCTCGGCGTGGGCAACACAGCCCAGGACGTCGTAAGGAACGAGGCGCGCGTCAAGCAGGTGATCCTCGCCGGCCGTAAACGCGAGGACTCGCTGATCGAGTGGCAGCCCCTTTTCCCAGAGGCGCGTCATCAGTCTGCACCGCTCGATGCAGTCTCAGCCGGCGTCAGGGCAGCAATGTCATTGACAACCAGAGTCCCCGTGCCTTCATTGGTGAATACCTCCAGCAAGAGGCTATCTGCCACTTTGTACGAAATGACGTGTACCCGATTGACACCATTAGCCAGCGCAGCATCGATGGCGGCAGCTTTCGGCAGCATGCCATCGGCCAGCTTGCCGTCTTTTCGGAGTTGATCCAAAGCGGCACGGTCGACATAGGATATGAGTGAATGCGGGTCGTCGGCGTCGTCGAGAATGCCCGGGGCGCCGGTCGCCAGTATCAGTTTCTCTGCATCGAGCTCCGCGGCGATCGCGGCCGCAACCGTGTCGGCATTGATGTTCAGTATGGTGCCGGACGAGTCGCAGGACAAAGGACTGACCACCGGCATCAGCCCGTTATCGAGTTGTTTCTGCAGGACATCGGCATCGACCGAGTCAATGTCTCCGACATACCCGTAATCGACCGGACTGTCGCCGTCTCTCTCGACCGGCGGGCGCCGGTGAGCGCGTATCAGGCCGGCATCGATGCCGCTGATGCCGACAGCCGGGATTTCCAGATCGCGACAGGCCGCGAGAACACGCGTGTTGATCTGCCCGTTCAAGACCATTGTCGCGACGTCGAGCGACGGACCGTCCGTAACTCTGCGGCCGTCAACAAATTTGGTGTCGAGGCCCAGTTGCGTGGCGAGTTCAGTCGACTGCTGACCGCCGCCATGTACCAGGACAATCCTGATGCCGACCTGGTAAAGAATGCCTACCTGTTCCATCAGTGCGCGCGTGTCGGCGGCATCTGCGAATACCTCGCCACCGACTTTGAGAACAAATACCTTGCCTTTGAACAAACGGATGTAGGGTGCCGCATGTTTCAGCGCCGAAACCACGATCGCCCTGTCTTTGCCTGCAGTCATTAATTCTTCCCGAGCATCTGGTGCAGGACTGCCATCTGCGCCAGCATGCGATTGCGGGCCTCGTGGATCACGACGCTTCTCAGTCCGTCGAGTACGCGTTCGCTGACCACGACGCCGCGCCGCACGGGCAGGCAATGCATGAACCTGCAGTCGCTTTTTGCATTTTCGAACCATGGTTCGTCGACGCACCAGTCGACCAGTTCGCGGCGCAGTTCCCCGTCCGCCGCCTTGTCACCATAGTGTTTCGTCGAGGACCAGGATTTTGCGTAAATGATGTGGGCGCCTTCCATTGCCTGTTCCCGGTCACTGGTCTCGCGCAGCGAACCACCCGAGGCCTCGGCCGCCTTCCTGGCCTTCTCCATTATTGGTTCGGGTAGCTCAAAGCCGTCGGGTCGTAGCACGGTCACGTCCATGCCGCGCATTGCCGCCATGTGTATGGACGCCGCCGGCACGGCGAGCGGCAGTGACATCGGGTGATAGGCCCAGCTCAGCACGAATTTCCCGCTATTCGTGGGGATGCCCAGGTCATCGAGCGTCTTCCAGTCGGCCAGGCTTTGGCAGGGGTGATTGGTTGCAGACTCCATATTGATGTACGGCGTGTCGATCAATGCGGTCAACGAGGAGAATTCGGTGTCCGCCAGGTCGTGCTCCAGGTTTCTGCGCTCTGCGAATGCACGAATGCCGATCGCGTCTCCGTAGGACGCGATCACAGGCACGGCTTCACGAATATGTTCGGCTGCGGCGCCGTCCATGACGATACCTGGCCGCGTTTCGAGTCCGTGAATCGACATCTCTGGAGAAATCACGAATGAGCCGCCGCCGAGCCTGGTCATGGCGGCCTGAAAGGATGCCAGCGTTCTCAGGGAAGGGCTCAGGAAAAGCAATGACAGCACTTTGCCGCTGAGTGCCGCAGGCTCCGGCTTCTCGTCGAGCCTGTTCGACAATTCAAGCAGCGCAATAATCTCCTCTGTTGAAAAGTCGGCAAGGTCGTTAAATGCTTTCATCATTATTCCTTTAGTAATTCCATTCATGTTTTGGGCGCTATGGCGCCGAGTGCTTTCGCCAGGCGCTTGACATGCTCCGCTTGCAGCACCAGGGGCGGCAGTAACCTCAGCACGCCGGGGTCGGCGCTGGTGCCGGTCAGTATGTCATGCTGCAGCAGTGCATCACGAATCTCGCCTGCCGGCCTGTCACAGACGAGACCAAGTAAAAGGCCCATGCCCTGGACTGATTGAATCGGCCCGGTGACGCAATGCTCGCGGATCTCGGCTTCCCGTTGTCGAACGTTCGCGAGCAGCCCTTCAGCCTTGATGGTTTCAATGACGGCGATGATAGCGGCCGCTGCGACCGGACCGCCACCGAATGTCGAGCCGAGGCTGCCCTGACCGACAGTCTTCGATATGCGCTCGCTGCAAAGCAGTGCGCCACAGGGGATTCCACCGCCGAGCCCTTTGGCTGTCGTGAGCAGGTCCGGTTCTGCACGATAAGCTTCAATCGCGAAATAATGACCGGAACGGCCCATGCCGCATTGCACTTCGTCGGAAATCAACAGCGCACCGGCCCTTGAAGTGCGCTCGCGTAACGCCGCCACAAAATCGGGTGACAGATCGAAGGCGCCGGCGACACCCTGCACCGGTTCAAAAATCACAGCCGCAACGCTCTCATCGATCATTGATTCTGCGGCGGCAACATCATTCCGCGGGATGAAATCAACCGCGAAAGGCGTGTTTGGAAATCCGTACCAGCTGTCGGCGGAGCTCCAGGTCACCGCCCCGGCTGCCGCCGTGCGGCCGTGGAAACCGTGTGTCAGCGCAAGGATTTTTTGTCGGCCGCCCGTCGCCAGGCAGGCCATGCGCAGGGCGTTCTCGATCGCTTCAGCACCGCTGTTGACGAAGAAGACCCTTGAGAGGTTTTTTGGCGCAATCCCGACAAGCTGTTCCGCTGCAGCTGCCCGCACGTCCAGCGCAACGGCATTGCTCTGAAATATCAGCTGCCTGGTCTGTTCACAGATGGCCTGTACCAGGCGTGGATGACCGTGTCCGAGCGCAGCAACGGCATGTCCGCCCCAGAAATCCAGAATACGCTGACCACTGGTCGTGACCAGATCGCAGCCAGCGGCTTGCGTCGGCATAAATGGCAGCTGCTCGTATACCTGAAGCATAACGGCAGCTTCCCGTGTGCGCGGATCCTGCAATGTGTCATCGGCTGCACTCATCTGTTCAGGTCCATGCGGGTGATGCTGCAGTGAGGCCGCTTGATTCAGGCAATGACCAAAGCCGGTTCATCCATTGCATGGCACCGCCGGCGGCACCTTTAACGAGGTTATCGATTGCGCTCATGACAACAACAGTATCGCCTTCGCAGGTGACGCCGACCCTGGCGTCGTTACACGCAATGACGTCTTTCAGACGCGGAATTCCCTCGACAACGTTGACGAACTCACTGTCTTCATAAAATGAACGAAAGGCGTTTTGAAGCTCGTCCGACGATACCGGGACTTTCATCCTGGCCTGCATGGTCACGTAAATGCCGCGTGCGAAAGGACCCGAATGCGGCACGAAATGCACGGCTGCTTTCGTCTGACAGCTTGTTTCAATCAACGCTTCGATTTCGGGCACATGACGGTGCACAAGCGGTTTGTACGCATACAGATTGCTGTGCCGTTCGGGATGATGCGTGCCGGCCTGCGGACTCCGCCCGGAACCGGTGCTGCCGGTTATGCCGCTGACAAAAAGTTCTTCGTTGACGATGCCTGATTTCAGCAAGGGCACGGCTGCGAGCAGCACGGCTGTGGCGAAACAGCCCGGATGCGCCGCATGTGGCGCATCCGGGACTGGGGCGTGTTCCGGTACGGCACAGAAAAACTCCGGTCTCAGGGCCGGCGCCGGATGTGGTATTCCATATACCGCCTCATATTGTTCCGCACTGGCATAGCGAAAGTCTGCCGATGAGTCGACGACATGAACATCAAGACCGCGAGCAGCGGCGCCCTCGAGTGCCGCCGCAATGACAGGTGCTGAAGCACCGTGTGGTGCAGCGGAGAACAGGGCAAGATCGCCGCCTTTGTCCACTTTCTCGAGCCAGGTGTCCGGACGGGCGAACGATACGCCGGGGTATGTGCCGGCCAGATTCGGAAAAACGTCCGCGATCGCCTCACCGCCACGGCTATCGGACACCGCCGCGGCCAGCCGGAAGTCCGGGTGTGCTCCAAGCAGGCGTAAGAATTCGCCGCCGACATATCCGGTTGCGCCGAGAACGACCGCGGGGATGGTCATGATTTCAAGCGCCCCATATCGATCAGGAGCTCGGTGATCGAATCGCCAAGCGCGACGCCGTTGCTGAGCGCATTGATCGCGGGCAAAGACAATCGCTCTTTGATCTGATCGATCCCGACTGCGTTGTCGGTCGCCGGGCCGGTAACGAGGGCCGGCTCTATGTCGAATTGCTCCCTGAGAATTCTTGCGCCGCCCCAGGCAGCAACCGGATCGTTTGCACAGAGAATGACGGCGGTAAAAGAGTCGCGTATGTCCTCGTCTGCAAGTATTGCTTCAACGCCGTAAGCCCCGAGCAGACCGTCGCCAAGCTCGATCACGATGACATCGGGTTGAAACCCGGCCAGGCTGCTAAGCAATGTGCGTGTGAGAGCCGGTCCGTTTTCTGGTGTCGTCGTCACGACGCCGAGATCGGAGAAGATCATCGAGTGAGCCGCACCGGCGTCCTCCATCGCAAGAATGTCCCGGCGTAAGGAAACGCCGGTCGCTTTGCAGGCCGCGACCTTCAGGCCACGGTGACGCAGGCGGCTGACGATTGCGCAGGCGGCCGCCGTCTTGCCGGAATCCATGCAGGTACCGGCAAGCGCTATGACCGGTACACCCTTTGTGTCTAATTGAGCGTTCTTATCGAGTTCTTTAGCGCCGACTCGCGCTGGCACGCCGATGCGTTCGCCGAGGTAGGGGAAGTGCAGCACAGTGCCAAGCACTTCGCAGTCGAAAGGCGCACCAACATCGGGATTAGCTGAATCGCACATTCCAAGAACGCCACCGATATTCAGAATCTGAATCGTGGACCCAACTTCGAGTGCTTCCGGCAAATGACCCGAGTAACCGAGTAGCGCTTTTCGATGTCCGAGTGCGCCGACGACGATATCGCCCTGGTTGACGGTGGCCATTCTGCCGCTCGTCAACTCAAGCTGGTTGTAACGTGTCTTGTTATTGAGGACGCGCACGGCAATGAGCACGCCTTCCTCACAGGGAATGTCGGCGGATACCCTGAGCTCGTGGCTCAGATTGCTGTGCTGGGCAACGGAGGCGACTTTATCGACGAAGATGCTACGCATAGTTCAGCCCTTTCCGGCTGACGCGCCGGCTCGGGTCTGCAGCGACCCTGACAAAGACAAAATGCGTGCGTATCCGAGTGCGTCCCCGGCGGTCCACTCGCCGGCGGCTTCCCCGTACACGCCTTTCGTAGCGGCAAGCAGAGAGTATGGCGAGGCGACGCCATCGATAAAGAGACTGCCCGGCCGCAACGTGAAACTAACCTGGCCCGTGACGCGCCGCTGCGATGAGGAGAGTAATGCCTCGATGTCCCGGCACGCGGCATCCAGCTGCTTACCTTCGTGAATGAGATCGCCGTAGACGGCCGCGACGGTGTCTTTGACACGGGATTGCTGTGCACTCAAGACGAGTTTCTCAAGTTCACGATGCGCCGTGATCAACGTAAGCGCTGCCGGCGCCTCAAACGCGACACGGCCCTTGGTGCCGAGAACCGTATCGCCGAGATGAATGCCTCTGCCCACGGCATAGGAACCCCCCAGTATTTCGAGTTTCTCGATCAGGGAAACCGGATCGAGTTTCTCACCGTCCAGCGCCACCGGGATGCCGGCGTCGAAGTCGAGCGTGTGACGCGATTCAGGCTTGGGTCTGTCGAACGCGCCGGCCGATAACACCCAGGCTTGCTCAGGCAAAGACCTCTCGGAAGTCAGCGTTTCCTGACCGCCAATCGTTATGCCCCACAATCCGCGGTTGACCGAGTACGCGGATCCCTGGGCGGGCAGCGGCAGGTCATGATCTTCGAGGTATTTGAGCTGCTCCTCGCGGACCCAGCTGTTGTCCCTTACCGGCGCAAGAATCTCCAGGCCCGGGTTCAGTGTCCGCAGCGTGACCTCGAAGCGCACCTGATCGTTGCCGGCCGCCGTGCAGCCATGTGCGACGGTTGCAGCCCCCCTTGCGCTGGCCAGCCCGGCCAGGCGCGCAGCCTGAAGACCGCGCTCTGCGCCAACACATAAGGGATAAAACTGACCCCGACGCACGTTGCCGGCAATGAGATACCGTAATACCGAGTCGAAAAAGTCTTTTTTGCAATCGAGCAGCACATGTTCGATCGCACCGAGCCTGAATGCGCGATCCTCGAGGGCCGCTGCAGCCGCGTCGTCAATACCGCCGGTATCGACCGTGGCCGTAATAACGTCGCGTCCGTAATTCTCTTTCAGCCACGGGACACAAAATGACGTATCCAGACCACCTGAAAAGGCAAGAATGATTGGAGAATTATCGTCGGTCACAGGGATGGTCCTTCAAAGGGAGGATCTAAAATCAACCGTGGGCGGATGCGCGGTCGATTTTCGCAAGAAGATTTCTTTGAGCTGCGGCATTTTTGGTCGCGACTAACACCGTGTCATCGCCACCGACGTTGCCGACCATTTCCGGCCAGCCACTCTGGTCCAGTGCCAGCGCGACCCGCTGTGCCGCACCAATGGCCGTCTTTATGACCACGAGATTGGGCCCGGCGGTCTCTATCTCCCTGAGAAGCCCGGACACCTCGGCCACCTCGTCGCCCTTTCCCGGGCCCGGCAGTTCATAGCCCTGAGCTGTCTTGAGCGCACCCAGTTCCTTCAGGTCACGGCTGACGCTCGATTGCGTGGCGACAAAACCCTGTGAGGTCAGGGCATCCACGAGCGACTGCTGAGTCCCGGCGGGACCCAGTTCCAGGATCTGCCGGATGGCTTGCCGTCGGTCTGACTGAATTTCCGGGGAGTTCGGCATGGTCTGATTCGCATAAATATGCACATATAAATATCAGAATGCGCATACTCAGTCAAGCACTTGCGGCTGTTAATATGCGCTGCTTCACACTATCAGGGGAAGCGGCTGTGGATACACCGGACACCGTTGAAGTCGGGGGCAGAGAAAAACCGGACGGCACTGTTATCTGGCTTCACGGCCTGGGTGCCGATGGCCATGATTTCGAGCCGCTCGTGCCCGAGCTTCAGCTGGATGAATTTGCCGATATCCGCTTCATCTTTCCCCATGCGCCTGTCCGTCCGGTCACGATCAATGGCGGCATTCCGATGCGGGCCTGGTATGACGTCATGAGCCTCGATCGGTCCGGGCCGCAGGATGAGGCCGGTATTCGTGACAGTGCTGAGACCTTAAGGCGACTGATCGAGCGCGAGCACGATCGGGGAGTCGATTACGACCGCATCGTAGTGGCAGGCTTTTCACAGGGCGGCGCCATCGCGATGCATACGGCAATGAGGTTCCCGGAGAAATTGGCCGGTCTGATGGCTTTATCGACCTGGATGCCTCTCGAAGCGACAATTGACGGGGAAGTCATGCAGAGTCCGGAGTCTCAGCCCCGCGATCTCCTGATCTTGATGGTGCACGGCTCATTCGATCCGATGCTGCCGATCGCCGCCGGCCAGCACGCCCGGGACATCATGCAGAAGGCAGGTTTCCATGTGCAATGGCATGAATACCCGATGGCGCATGCCGTTTGTGCAGAGGAAATCGCTGAGATTCGCAGGTGGCTGCTGAGTATCTTTGCAAATCCCTGATTTTGCCCGTAAAGACGCGATCCCTTTGAGGGTTAATAATCGCCCGTCAGGACGGGCTCCTACGCGGGCGAAACAATTCACTCAAGGACGAACCTGAAACGGGAATCGCCCGTGGTGCGCCCGGCAGGATCGAAGCGGCGCTCGCTGAATTCAACGACATTATCATTGCCCCACAGCACGGTCGTCGACGAACGCGTGCCATAATCGGGCGCCATTATGAAAGGGGCAGTCAGCGCTCTGGCGATTTCGAACGGGAGATCGTCCGTGGCGACGTCGTCTACCGCCGCCGGCGTCCGGTCGGCAAGCAGTCGCAACAGTTCGGTTTCGTTTACAGCGTCATCTTCGATCAGCGATTCAAGACAGGCCTTGGCCCGAACCACTTTCGACCAGGGTGTATCGAGCGAAGCGTTGCTCAAACCGTAAATGCCGGGAGCAACGTTTGCTTCCAGCTCATCGCGATTGGACAGGTAAGACATGGACTCGCCGTCAGACACCAGCAAACTGAATCCGGCGTAATCCCTCATTGAAATTGAGGATTCGAATTCTCCAAACGATTGAGATCCGCCAACGAAGTCGGTGACGAGTGTGCCGCGGGACTCGACCATGGCCTTGCGGCCCTCGCGTTCGCGAAAATTGGTCACGGTCGCGAAGCGACCCGATTTGCTCATTGCCAGCCAGGTGCCACCCGCCTGCAGGTCGCGGCCTGCGAGAATCGATTCATTGTCCGGCCACCAGTGTGCATCCTGGGTCGGTCGCTGGTGAGCTTCATCCCGATTGCCTGCGAGGATCAGGCGATATTGCGGGTGCGCCTGCCAGGCGAATACGACGAGGCACATCGTTATCCTGCCCGACTGATCTCATCGACATCAGACAGCAGCCAGTCGTCAACGAGCCGGCGCGCGATAGACAGGCGGTAGGGCAACTTCGGAAAGCCCGAGCGCAATTGCTTTCGCGAGAACCACTGAGCATCTTCGAGTTCTCCATCATTCAACAGAATGTCTTCCGACAACGCAGTGGCGGTAAAGCCCAACATCAACGACGAGGGAAACGGCCAGGGCTGTGAGCTGTGATACTGAACATTCTCGACGAGGATGTTGGCTTCCTCTGCTACCTCACGCCGGATCGCATCTTCGAGGCTCTCGCCGGGCTCTACGAAACCCGCGATCGTGGAATATCGGCCTTCGGGCCAGCTCGGCTGACGTCCGAGGAGGCATCGATCGCCTCTGCTGACGAGCACAATAATCGCCGGGTCAACCCGCGGAAAAAGCACGGCGCGGCACTCAGGGTCGACACAGGTTCGCGAATTGCCCCCCGATTCGGCTCTCGACGGCGAGCCGCAATGACCGCAATATTTCTGCATGCGGTGCCAGAGAACCAGCGCACGCGCGTGTGCGACCAGATTCGCCTCGTCGGCCGGCAACACATTACCCAGGTAACGCAAGTCATGAAATTCGCCGACATCCTGGAACGGTGCCTCGGTCGCACCGTCTATGGCGAACGCGAAGGCCGGCCTGTCACGGAACTTGCCGAGGAAAATGACCTCCTGCTCCAGCAAGTGGCTACCGACAGCATGCCGATCGAGAAGAATCGCACGAAAGGGTTCTCCCGACGCCAGGCACTTGTCGCCCCAGACAGCAATGAAACAACTGTTATCGCTGTTAATGGCTTCGCTGAGCCACTCGGAATCTTCGCGCCGGTGACCCCAACGGTCGACGAATGCACCGCCGAATACGTTTTGAGCGCTCATTTTGCTGGACCACTAGCCTCGTTTACGGATTGCGACAGGTCACGCGCGGACACTACGACGCCATCTTCATCCGAAAAAATGTAATCACCGGGCGTGACATCGATCCCGGCAAAACAAAGAGCGACATCTCTTTCTCCAAGGCCCTGCTTGCGGCTCTTGCGCGGGCAGGTGTCAAGCGCCCGCACACCGATGTCCATGGCATCGATCTCGAGGCGATCCCGAATGCAGCCGTTTATGATCACGCCGGACCAGCCGTTCTCGAATGCAAGTCGGGCAATGTCTCCTCCCAGAAGCGCGCAGCGTCGCGATGCACCGCCGTCAACGACCAGCACCTGCCCATTACCTGCCTCCTCCAGCGCCGATCTGACAAGCGGGTTGTCCTCGAAGACCCGCAGTGTGACCACCTGTCCGCAAAAACTTCGCCGGGAACCGTAAATCTGGAATACGGGCTCGGCCACTTGTATATCGGCAGCGTACTCGTCACAAAGGTCGGCTGTCATTATCGTCATTTACTGTTCCCGGCAATCGCTAGACTGTGTCGAACTGCGCGCAGGCAGGTCGAAGTCTAACGGAAATTCGCGAGTTGCCGCTAGAATAGCCGACCATTTCATCACTACGGAGTACGGCCCTGCGCTTTCGGTAGTCTTTAATCGCCTGAGGAGTTTTCTGCCGGACAGGACGTCCAAATGCCGCGGAGCCCATGGATGGGCGAGAGCGGCGCACTCGGAAATACGCATGGTTATTCCACTCACTCAGAAAGTCCCTCAGGCGGTCAAATCCTCGACCGATCTTACACAGCAACTGATGAAACAGTCGGGCTAGGCCCGAACGACGTTTACAGTAAGTCTTTCTGACGGGAGGCTACTAATATCAGGCATGCCTCTGGCGCTGACGGGATATCTCACAGCTCGGGCACGTTTTTTGATCCAGGGCATAGGCATCCTGAACGTATGAGGCTTGGCAGCCCTTGCACACCGCCAGATACAACTCGTCGTTTCGGGAAATGTTTTGCAGGAGGTTCCAGGCCCACTCGAAACTGAGTTTCGGCATCCGATGCAGCAGCAGATAAGTCTCGAAGGCGCGACACACGCGGTGGCCGTATTCCACGTTTGGTCGCGGCCAGCAGGCATGAACCCGGTTTGCTGCATCGACCCTGAGCAGCAGACTTGCACAGAAAAGCGCGATTAACGTTGTCGCTTCCAGCTGATTGTGCGGATTCTTGACGAAAAGACCGACCTGTTGGGGTGACTTGCCGCGGCGGCGTTTTACAGTGCCAGACCCCCCGTCACGGAAATAGGTCGCATAAAGTTTGCGAATCCTGTCGTCACTAAGCCCGGTGCACACCTTGATAGTGCGGGTCCTGGCCTCGTGCCCGATCATTCGGAGTGCGAGTTCGAACTGACTTCGCTCGGTCGCATATCGGTTATCGGTTAGTCGCATTTGTTCCCATTTCTGCTAGTTTTTACCCATATACAGTTAGGAAAAAGCTTATACTATCTACACATGGTAAATCAATCAAAAATAGCGTAACTCGGGTTTCACCCAAAAAATGCGCATGACCGGGAGGTCATTATGGATTTTCAGGGACCAACGCTTGCCGATTATGAAAACGTCCGATCATTGAACTTCGCTTTTCTCAAACTCTTACAAAACGGCAGCGAATGTGCCCGGTACCTGGAAGGACTGCCGCAAGAGCTTGGCTGGCGTTTACGACGCCTTGGTCACCATGAGATCGGGCGCCTGGCAGCGACGCCGTTTCTGCTGTTTTCGTTTCGAGAACGTGACGACGGCTTCTGGCAGAAGGTATTG
>JAZFPY010000099.1:0-9090 GCA_036444875.1 Woeseiaceae bacterium
TCGCGCTCACCGGATACCGAATAACATTCAGTCACTTCGGGCAGTGATTCGACGTGCGCCTCGAAGCTGTCCCGGTTGGCGTTGGTGTGCTCCACCATGGCGACAGCCAGCATGACATGGATCTGAAACCCCAGCTTCCTGGGATTCAGCAGCGCGACCTGCCTTTCGATCACACCGCTTTCCTCGAACTCCCTGATGCGGCGCCAACAGGATGTGCGCGACATGCCCGCCAGGTCTGCCAGTTCGGTCTGACTGGGTGTTACGTCGCGCTGCAGCGCGTCCAGCAGCCGGCTGTCTGCTCTCGATAAATTCATTGATCTAATTTCTCATAAATTGAGTAAATTGGCAATATTTGTTTCAGAACAAAGCCAAATTTCATGAAAAAAGGATAAAAAAACCAACTATTTCACACATAATGTGGAAATCTGTACATGCTTTAGAGGACAGTGTGATGGACGATTTGTTTGAAAATCCTATGGGTCTGAACGGCTTCGAGTTTGTTGAATTTGCCTCACCGGAGCCGGGTGTTCTGGAGCCGGTATTCGAGCTGCTTGGTTTCACGGCCGTAGCAAGACATCGTTCCAAGAAAGTAACGCTTTACAAGCAGGGCGACATCAATTTCATTCTGAACGAAGAGCCGGAAAGCTACGCCGCTTATTTTGCAAAAGAGCACGGTCCCTCTGCCTGCGGCATGGCATTTCGCGTCAGAGACGCCCACCTGGCCTATTCGCGCGCCCTGGAGCTCGGTGCGCAGCCATTCGACATCCCGACCGGTCCAATGGAGCTGCGTTTGCCGGCCATCAAAGGCATTGGCGGCGCACCTCTGTATCTCATCGATCGATACCAGGAAGGCAATACGATCTACGACATCGATTTCGAGTTCTTCGAGGGCGCAGACCGGCACCCCGAGGGATGCGGTTTCACTGCTATCGATCATCTGACGCACAACGTCTATCGCGGCCGCATGGAGTACTGGACCGATTTCTACGAATCTATTTTTAATTTTCGGGAGATTCGTTATTTCGACATCAAGGGTGAATACACGGGCCTCTTGTCCAAGGCACTGACCGCGCCGGACGGAAAAATTCGCATTCCCTTGAATGAGGAAGCCTCCCAGGGCACCGGGCAAATTGAAGAATTCCTGATGGCATACAACGGCGAGGGCATTCAGCACATCGCACTGATTTGCGATGACCTGTATGCGTGCTGGGACCGCTTGAAAGCGAGTGGGCTCAAATTCATGGCCGCGCCACCCGCCACCTACTATGAAATGCTCGAGGACCGGCTGCCGGGCCACGGTGAACCCATGGAGGAACTGACATCCAGGGGTATCCTGCTCGACGGATCAACCGAAGATGATGATCCTCGACTGCTGCTGCAGATTTTTTCTGCCAACCTTGTCGGCCCGGTGTTTTTCGAATTCATACAGCGCAAGAAAGATGAAGGCTTCGGCGAGGGCAATTTCAAAGCCTTGTTTGAATCCATCGAGCGGGACCAAGTTGCCCGAGGTGTCGTCGGTGCAAGAAATGCTGCATAGGAGATTTCGATGAATATCAAACGCATTCATCATGTTGCTTATCGCTGCAACGACGCCAGGGAGACCGTAGACTTCTACCAGCGTGTCCTGGGCATGGAGTTCCAGATCGCGTTCGCCGAAGATCGCGTGCCCTCTACCAAGGAACCGGATCCGTACATGCATGTCTTCCTGGATGCTGGTATGGGCAATGTACTGGCCTTTTTTGAGTTGCCGACGCGGCAACCGATGGATCGGGATCGTAATACGCCGGAGTGGGTGCAACACCTCGCGTTTGAAGTCGAGAATTACGACGCGTTGCTGGCGGCAAAAAAACAGGTCGAGGCCGAGGGCATCGATGTCGTCGGCCCAACCGATCATGGCATCTTCCAGTCCCTTTACTTTTTCGATCCGAATGGTCATCGCCTTGAACTGGTGGCGAACACATGCAGCGATGAGCAGATCGAGGAGCTGCGCCGGGTTGCGCCGGCGATGTTGGAAGAATGGAGCCGGACCAAGAAAGCGCCGCAACATGCCGCCTGGCTGCATGAACTGGAGTTCAGGGGCGACGCAGAAAGCCGATAGAATCGATTCGGACGAATATTCCGAAGGGAGGTGCAGATAGCCTTCATTCCTGCCAGGCATTCGCACCCGTTCTTGTTAGTCGAATATCATGCTGCGCCACCACAAGCCGACAAATGTACTGTACCCCAGGTCCCTGTGGATGACCCGGTTATGCGCATCGAGTATGTAGTACGTCGGAAACGCATAGATATTCCAGTCGCCCGCAACTCTGATATCAGCCAGCAATACGGGAACCGTAATTTCATGACGGTCTGCATATTCCTGTACTTCGATACGCGTTTGCCAGTCGAGAGCCACCATGAGTATGCGCAGTTCATGATCACTGCGTAAATTCCTGAGGTGTTTGATGTTGCTCGCGCTTGCCGCACATATGTGACACCACGGAGCAAAGAAATATACGAGAGTTGCCGGCGCAGTGTGCTCGCGAAGATCATAAACTTCGCCTCCGAGCGTCGGCGCAGATAGCGCTGGTGCGGGCTGTATATCGGCTGACAGCAAGTTGCGCGATTGATACGCGTAGATGCCAAACAGTATCAGCGTGATGCCGAGCACTTCGGCGCCGTGCCTTGACAGCGATTTAATCCAGGGCTTCATCTCCGGATCCGCAACAAGAAACCGATTAACACCAGCTTGCTTCGTGTGCCGGAATTTTCAGAAGTTCTTCTATGTTAGCGTTCAGCACCCGGTAGCCGACATTGCCGTACAGAATCTGGCGACCATCGTTCAATACCCAGGACGGACTGCCTTTGATGCCGAGTTCTTGCGCGTGCTCGTAGTCGGCCATCAGCGCCGCGTGCGCCTGACCGGATTCAATTGCCAACTGCAGGTCAGTCCTGTCGAATCCAGCGCCGCGGGCAACATCCAGAACGACACCAACATTGCCAATATCGAGCGCATCTACAAAAAAACTGCCCCGGAGAGTGTCTGCCAGACTTCTGGCCTCCTCCCGGGTTGTGATTAGTTCTGCGGCCTTCAAAATCAGATGTGCTGTCGCCGAAGTATGGGGCCGCACATAGCGCCACACACGAGGATCGACCGGTGCGGACGCATACGGTGCCGCCGACTCGCGAACGTGCTTTGCGAAACCCGCATAACCACCGCGATCCGACCATTTCTTGCCGATCCGGTTCGCGGTATCGCCAAACACATTCAGGCAGTGGTGTTGAATGACGATTTCCTTTCCCCGGCTTTCCTCAATT
Organism: Woeseiaceae bacterium; assembly: GCA_036444875.1. Classification (GTDB taxonomy): domain Bacteria; phylum Pseudomonadota; class Gammaproteobacteria; order Steroidobacterales; family Woeseiaceae; genus JACZWL01. The sequence continues at coordinate 3,298 of JAZFPY010000099.1, forward strand.
TCGTCATTCCGACGTTGCGCTATCCACGCCCAGATACACAGGACATCAGTATAGTAGTCAACCCGCAGCGGTGAATTCATCTGGATACTCTGATTCAGGACATTCGCGCCGGCCGTTTGCCGGCATGACATTAGGTTTTATGGGCGAAACAATGTCAACCAGTTCTCACAGCAGGCAGAACAGGCATCCATGCGCGCAGCGCAGGCAGCGTTTCTTTCCTTTATAGTTGTACCCGGTATCAGCAAAGCAATTACCAACAGGAGAATTCCATGTCAGTTCGTCGCCTCGCCTGTCTGCCGGGGTTCATTTGCTTGCTGAGTTGTTCGTCCGATTACAGCGCGCCGGCATCAGCGGCGATTGCCGGATACGACATTGCCGGATACAACACGGAGATCCGCTGGACCAGTTACGGCATCCCGCACGTCAAGGCAAATGATTGGGAAAGCCTGGGCTATGGCTTCGCTTATGCGACGGCAACTGATGCAGTTTGCGTTATCGCGCGGGATATCGTGATGGTCAACGGCAATCTCTCAGCTTACATGGGTGCCGAAAACGGTAACTATGAGAACGACGTATTTCACCGCGCACTTCTGACGAAAGACAAATTGCAGCGCTTCGCGCTCGCCCAGCCGGACGGTAGTGGTCGCTTCGCCAGAGGATACGTTGCCGGTTACAACCGGTATCTGAAAGATCATGACGGCCGGTTACCGGCGTCTTGTAATGATCAGCCTTGGGTGCGGCCGATGGTCCAGGAGGATGTTGCCCGACTAACGGTGGGTCTGGGCATTCGCTACGGCGTCGGCCGGTTCAAAGACGATATATCCAGAGCAAAGCCGCCCGGTGAGCCGGTAACTGCCGGCAATACGAAGTTTCGACCAACAGCCGGATTGGGAAGCAATGCCGTGGCGTTCGGCAAGGCTGTAACAGAAACGGGACGCGGCATCCTGCTGGGGAATCCGCACTATCCGTGGCGCGGATCGTCGCGCTTCCACCTGATACACACGACGATCCCGGATGTCGTGGATACCATGGGGGTCAGTCTGTACACGACAAACGCCGTTGCGATCGGTTTTAATAAAGACATTGCCTGGACCCACACTGTGTCAACGGCGCTGCGCTTTACCTTGTACGAACTCAGCTTGAATCCGAATAATCCGTTGGAATATCGTTACGGTGACGACCACCGGGCGATTGAGACACGAACGGTATCAGTCGATGTGCGCCAGCCGGGCGGCGGGGTCGAATCTCGTCAGCACACTGTATATTCGAGTCACTACGGACCCATCATCGTCAGCGATGAATTGCCCTGGACTAACAGTATCGCGTATGCGATCCGGGATGCCGTGATCGACAATACTGCCAGTCCTGCCACTTATGCTGCGCTCAGTGTCGCCGAATCGGTCGACGACATTGAATCCGCTATCAGCCTGCAAGGTGTGTACTGGACGAACACTATCGCCACGGACCGGCATGGCACGGCCTTTTACGCCGACATTTCCAGTACGCCAAACGTCGATGAGAAGCTCCTCGACGAGTGCAGAATCAGGCACGATTCAATTCCGGCATATATTGTTGTGCTGGACGGCGCCAGAAGCGAATGCGAATGGAAGTCTGATCCCCGCAGTAATGTCCCAGGCACCTTGCCCGCCGAAGCAATGCCGCGGATCAGGCGGGACGATTACGTCACCAATTCCAACGACAGCTACTGGCTGGCGAATCCCGAGTCGCCCCTGGAAGGCTATTCTCCGATCATTGGACCAGAGCGCACGGCGCGGTCACTGCGCACCCGTGCAGGACTCGTTTTCGTCCGCGAACAGCTTGCGAAAGGTGACAAGCTTACGGCCGACGATATGCGCAGGCTGTTGTACAACCACCGCAACTACGGCGCCGAATTGTTACTTGACGATGTGCTGAAAGCCTGTGAAGGCGACACAGATGTCATCTTGCCCGGAGACAGGAAAGTCGATATCGAGCCCGGTTGTACGGCCCTTGCCGGTTGGGACAGAACCGCCAACATTGATGGCAGGGGCATGCACGTGTGGACTGAATTCTGGCGGATTGCCAGAAGCATTGAAAATCTTTACGCCGTGCCATTCGATCCGAATGATGCAGTCAATACTCCGAGAGGAATTGCCCTCGACAAGGCAGAAGTCAGAGCGTCTGTGCGGCAAGCCCTCGCCGAAGGTCAACTCGTTCTGCAGGACGCCGGCATCGCCATGGACGCACGATGGGGCGACATTCAGTACGCAATGCGAAATGACAAGAAAATCCCCATACCCGGCGCTCAGGGCTGGGCAGGTATGTTCAGCATGATCGCTACCAGACTTTCGAAGGACAAAGGATACAATCCGATTCTGCTCGGCAACAGTTACATCCAGGTCATCTCCTGGGACAAAGACGGCCGCTTGCAGCCGACTGGCATATTGACGTATTCGCAATCCCAGGAACCGGAATCTGCCCATTACGCCGACCTCACTGAACTCTATTCACGGGGCGTATGGATCGACTTTCCGTTTACCGAAGAGCAGATTCTTGCAGACCCCAATCTGACAGTACTGACACTGACAGAGCCCTTTGATTGATTCGTCCGGTCGGCTCTTGTGCAGGATATTTGTCTGCGTGTAACGTTCATTACGGTATTGACGATGTCCGGGTGCCTGCCCATACTTGCGAATAGAAAAAGAACGAATTCATTTAGTGATCCAACAAGACCATATTGATGGACCACTAGTCATTTTCCGGGAATAAGTTTGGCAGAGAACGCATCCGTCTTCCGGCACGTTCCGAACGTCATATCAATGGCGCGCATCGTCGCGACACCGGTCCTCATTTTCCTGGCGCTGACCGATCGGGAAGATGCTTACAAATGGCTTTTGCTTGCGGCATTTATTAGTGACATCGTCGACGGTCTGATTGCCAGAACTTTCTCGATTACTTCCATGCTCGGCTCGCGCCTCGACACACTGGCGGACACCCTGCTGTGGCCAGCCGCAATCTTCGGAATCTGGATTTTTCACCCGGAGGTTATGACGGAGCACTGGCTTGTTATCGTGCTGGTTCTCGGGCTGTGGGCAATCGAGATGATTGTGGCCTGGCTGCGTTACGGCAAGCTGACCAGCTTTCACGCCTACACGATTCGGGTTAGCGTCTACGGATTCGGCATATTCATCATGAGTTTGTTTCTATGGGGCCTGCACCCGTGGCTGCTTTACGTCGCGTCGGCCTTCAACATGCTTGGCAACGTGGAAGCGTTGATCATCATGGCCCTGCTTCCGGAGTGGACTTCCGACGTGCGTGGGCTTTACTGGGTGCTGCAGCAGCGCAAAGTCGGGACTGAGTGAGCACGTGGCTGGCGATCGTTAATCCCTGCTCCGGCCGATACCGGTCGTCCGGTTTCGACCGGCACTGGATGCCAGAGCTCCGGCGGCTTGTCGACAGTGTTGTCTGGACCGATGTTGCGGGTGCTGCCACCCGCATCGCCAGACAATCAAAAGACTTCGACGGCATCGTCGTCGTGGGTGGCGACGGCACGATCTTCGAAGTCATCGCTGGTCTGGAACGCGAACGCCAGCACCTCGGATTGATCCCGACCGGCCGCGGCAATTGTCTGGCACGGGATCTCGGCATTAGAAGCGTTGCTGACGGGTTCCGTGCCCTTCAGAGTGGCACCGGCAAATGTATGGACCTTATGCAGGTCAACATCGACATCAGCGATGGCGGGCAGGCAAGTTATCTGTCGGCAAGCACTATTGCCCTGGGATACGTCGTCAGCGTTGTTGATCGCGCAGCCCATTTTTCTGCTGCCGGCTCATACGGGTATGCGTTGGCGACGCTGATGACCCGGCCGAATTCATTCGCGTGCCGGTTTGCGACGGCAGACCGCGATGACGGCGAACGATCATGTACAGGTATTGTCATCAACAACACCGTACACCTTGCGAACTTTCCGGCCTTTGCCGACGCAAATTTGCAGGATGGCCTGCTGGATGTGATGGCCCTTAATGTCGGCTGGCTGCGCCAGACATTGCACAACCTGTCCATCCTGTCCGGGTTGAAGGTCTATGATCCGAGTGAACACAGCCAGTCGGCGACGGCCAGGCTTTCACTGCCTTCGCCGCAGACGCTGATGATTGACGGACAGTTATTTCCGGGCGTCGTAGGACTGTCCGTCGAGAGTCTGCCTGCGGCACTTTGGTGTCGACAAAACGGGCCGACATGATCGAGAAAATTTTTATCACGACATTGTCTGGTTTTGCGTTGGGCTCGCTGTTGATGGCGCTGAGCAACCGAAAAATACCGGCACAGGTCGCCCGCGAGCGCTGGAAAAAGCTTGTGGTGTACTTCCTGATCGTGCATACCGCACTTGCCTGTGCTGCCGGCGGTTCCATTAGCATGTTCATATTCGTCAGTGTGATAGTTACGCAGGCTGCATTCGAACTACGGCGGGCCTCTGCACCTCCTGCATTCGGACCTGGCCGGTACAGGATTGTGGCCTGGCTGACCTTTGCCGTGATCGCAGCGGTAGTGATCGCCATGGTCCCGATGCTGTCGCCCGCAAGCTGGGTTTACCTTTACTTACTGGTTGCCGTGTTTGACGGTTTCAGCCAGGTCGTTGGTCAGCTGGTGGGGCGCCACCCACTCGCGCCTCGGCTAAGCCCGGGGAAAACCGTTGAGGGTACGATCGGTGGTCTGGTCGCCGCACTGCTGGTGGGCCTGTTGTTCCGCGAACTCGTTTGGCCGGATCCTGGCGGCGCACTGCTACTCGCCATCGCCATCGCGGCGGCAGGTTTGAGCGGCGATCTTGCAGCATCCTGGGTCAAGCGGCGAGCCGGCATCAAAGATTACGGCACCGCCCTTCCCGGCCAGGGGGGCATTCTGGACCGCTTCGACAGCTTTCTCGCCGCGAGCGCGTTGGTCGGACCCATCATTTACTTTGCCAGTTTCGCTTGATCGGCGGATCAGCCCCACTTGATAGCTATTGGACCCCAGAAACCGTGACCTTGCCTGATGAAACCCGCACTGCCAGTGAGCCAGGAAACCGATGATTGACAACGACCGGCACAGTCGCCTCCAGCGCATGTTGCACCAGCTACCGGAAACGCCACGACTTATCCTTGTGGCCCTGTTTGGTGGACTGATCGGACTCGTTGTGTATGAAATCGTTTACTACCTTAATCCGCTCACACCGCGTGCCACGAGCAGTTGGTTAGTCTCAATCATGATCGCGGTACCACGACAGCATGCGCTGCATCGCTGGCTTACCTATATCGATCGCACACCATATTGGGCCAGCCTCGGGCGTGCCTATCTTCTTTATTCCTCGGTCGCGGCATTGACAACCCTGCTTAATTACCTGCTGGTCGAATACATGCAGCTGCATCACCGCGTCGCCTGGGCAATCTGCATTGCTACCGCCGCTACCATCAACCTGTTCCTGCTCAAACGGATCGTTTACTACGACTCCCACCGCCGCTCCAGGCAGTAAGACCAGCGCCGCAAGGCAAGGCATCATCGCGTCGCACAGGCAAGCAACAATGGCCCGCTCAGATCCTCGACGCCATTGAATATGCGCCCTTGGTCAGAGACCGGGCCAGGCATCTGCGCGGTCGAATTATCCGCTGCGAAAAGTTGACAAATAGCCAGTCGATCTTATCCTTGGATTGGTAATCACTTTTTCGTTTATTAATAATAATGATTCGCATTGGACCTGGTGGAATCCATGCGCAGCAAGGGCAAAATCACCAGATTCATACAGAAATGAACCAAGAGGACTATCTGCCGTCTTTCGCCCAT
>JAZFPY010000100.1:0-5986 GCA_036444875.1 Woeseiaceae bacterium
GGCGAAACTGAACCCTCTGTACAGCTTGAGGTAACGCATCAACTGGCCTGCCGGCGCCACTCGCACCAGCGCGATGGCAGCCAGCATATTGAGCCAGGTCCATTCAGGCGCGCCAAACTCGTGCAAGCCAAAAGTCAACGCGAAAAATGCCACGACGCCGGTTGCGCGGCCGAATAAGCGCCCGGCAGCAATTGTGATGATCAACACGAGAAAAAAGTCCAGCAGCTTCCAACGATCGACCCAACTGCCAGGCGAACGGTCAGCGCCGACGGCGGCTATCAGCTTGTGTCCGGGAGGCAGGCTGAGATCGGTACTGACCTGATTGAAAGTTGTCTGCCAACCGCTCACCGGCATTTTGCCACGCGTCTCAGATCGTCCAAGTGCATTCAAATCAACGTTGGCCTGCCGCAACTCGACACCAGCCAGACCTTCTCCGTCGCCCCGGGTCACAAGGAGGTTCTCGCCCGCTTCCGCGGCACTTAGCAGTTCGAAGGGCACCACCATATCGAGGCGCCACCCGCTGCGCATCGTGCCACCAACCCGATCACTGAAGACGAAACCGTCGCCATTGAAGTCCAGCCACAGCTGCCGTTTGAGTTGCAGGTCGTTGTCTGTCGCCACTTTGCCGCGGCTGCGTTCGGCAATTGTCAACGATTCGCCCGGTTCAATGCGAAAGGCCGGTAGTTCGTGCCAGCCATCGGGCACTGACACCTGTGCCGGGTCGACAGGCCGCAGCGCTTCGGGCGCCGTCACTCTGAGCCGGTCGTTTGAGCGATAACTCCAGATCTCGGAATTCGGCAAATTGCGTTGGGCCGACGGTAAGGTGATGCTGTTTAATACACCAGCTCCCCGCGCAAGCAACGATATCTTCCATCTCCCCGGCCGTAGTTGCAGACGCAGATTGCCATCTGGCTCGAATCGCGCCGGCAACTCGCTTTCTATCGCCAATGGCACGAAGCCGTCGGGCAGCGCAGGACCGATAAGTTCCTCGCGCACACTGCCTGCAACCTCTAAGAAAAACGTCGTCGCCAGTCGTGTCGGCACATCGTCAGCAACCAGACGGTAGACCTCGACACTTAACGCATCCTGCACCTGTTTCTGCTGCTCGCGCTCGCCGAGCCAGACTCCGGATCGATTCCGGTCCGGGCGGGAGACCCGGTCTCCGTCTATTGTCAGGTCAATAAGGCCCGTCCGGGAGGGAACCGCGAGTGTCCCCGGCCGCTCGTCCCATGCAAACCGGCCCGCAATGTTGTAGCGGCCCGGTGCAAGTCGGATTCTGGGTGTTGAGCCGCGCATGACAACCGCGATAGCCTGTCCGTTCGCCGTAACGCGCTGCGGCCAGTTTGCGGCGTTGCCAGGCAACGGCACCCACGCATCGGTCTCATAAACAGTCCATGACTGATTGAAACGCCCGCCGTGCGCAGTAATACTCAGATTAAGTTGGTCCGGCCAGGCACAAATGAACCCATTGCGCACGGGTTGCCTCTGATTAAAGATGAACGGGCATTCACGGTATTCCTGATCCTGCAGGACCCAACCCGCCCATGACTGCAGTTCATCCGGTATGTGAATATCTGGCCGCGCGGCGTCAGCGACAGCCGCCGTCAGTACCAGCAGAAACAGAAGTATCGATCTCAGACAAGTGGACATTTTCAACTCCCGAAGCCGGGTCGAGGGCTTTGTCTCCCTCGCACTATAACCGTGAACGCGGACACGCAGTGATTCTGGCTATTGCCCGCTCATTTGAACCAGAATTCTATTTCCGAAGTATCAACCTCGAAGCGCGCGGAATGCTCCTCATTCGCATCAATGAGGTACCAGTCGCCGACTCCGTATCTCGTCTCCCTTCCCCCACTGGTCAGAAGCAATACCCCCTGCGTAATCACGCCGCAATTTCTTGTGGGGTGGACGTGTGGCTCGATGTCGGTGCCAGCCGGATAGGTGGCAAACAATACGTCGCAGCCGCCTGCCTCGAGCCGATAGGCATCGAATGGGCCTTCGAAGCCTGGTAGTTGACGAATGATTTCAGGGAAATGGTCTTGCCTCATAGTCTTGCTCTCCAGAGAGAATTCACGCGCTTCCTTAGTAGTGCGGCGGGCGTTCATCTGTTGCCTGATCGGCAGACGAGCTGTCCAGCAGCGATTTCACCCTTTCGATCAGGGACTGGCACAATCGTTCGAGCCCGCTTATTTGGGCTTGCTGGTCCGTCAGGGCCTTGTTGAGCTCGGACAGAAGGTGTTCCTGGTGAGCCAGCTTCGTCTCAATCTCGATCACGCGCTTTTCATCCAAGATCATCACCTCCATTGGCAACCACAGACATTACGACTGTCGCGCAAATTGTTCAATCCGGTTCGCTACACTTTTCGACCAGCGTGTATGCTTGTCACATCAGCAGTATTTTGATTTAGATATCCGCATGTCTCTCGTTCATTTCAAAGAAGTGTCGCTCGAGTTTGGCGACCAGAAGATTCTGACGCAGGCCGATTTCACCGTCGAGCCGGGCGAACGTGTTTGTCTTATTGGACGTAATGGCGCCGGCAAATCGACGACACTGAAACTGATAACTGGCGAAATCGAGCCTGACTCCGGCGATATTGTTCGCAGGTCAGGTCTTGTCGTCAGTCAACTTGCCCAGTCGCTGCCCGAGGCAATTGATATGCGGGTCAGCGAAGTCGTGAAATCGGGGCTCGCTAGCATCCAGCTACTCCTCGACCAATATCGCAGGCGCTCGCAGGAAAAGCTCGACAAGCAGGGCCTGCGTGAACTCGAGGATCTTCATCAACTGATAGACGCACACGGAGGTTGGCACATCGAACAACGTGTCGAGACGACGATGACCGAACTTGGTCTGCCCGCTGATAAAAGAATGAATGAGCTGTCGGGCGGCTGGCGCCGTCGTGTGGCATTAGCCAAAGCCCTCGTACAAAAACCGGACTTGTTACTGCTGGATGAACCGACAAATCACCTGGATATCATCACCATAAAGTGGCTCGAGAACACGGTACATGCCTATCCCGGCGCCGTCATCTTCATCACGCATGACCGTGCGTTTCTGCAGCGCCTGGCGACCCGGATTCTGGATATCGACAGGGGTAAATTGACGAGTTGGCCCGGTGACTACCATAAGTATGTGATTCATAAAGAAAAATGTCTTGAAGACGAAGCCCGGGAAGACGCGAAATTCGACAAGAAACTCGAACAGGAGGAGATCTGGATTCGGCAAGGTATCAAAGCGCGTCGCACGCGGAACGAGGGCCGTGCCAGGGCACTCGTGAAAATGCGCGAAGAAAGATCCAGGCGCGTTGCCAGAGAAAAGGGCGCACGAATGACTATCGAAGAAGCGGAGCGATCGGGACGCAAAGTTATTCGCGCCCGGAAAGTCAATTATCGGTATCACGATGAGCCGCTTATCGAAGACTTTTCGATCAAGATAATGCGCGGCGATCGAATTGGGCTGCTCGGCAACAACGGAGTCGGCAAGACAACTTTACTGCGCTTGCTGCTGGGCGAACTCGAGCCACAGACGGGTGTCATCAAACACGGCACCAACCTGGAGATCGGATATTTCGATCAGCTGCGCCAGGCGCTCGATCTCGACAAATCCGTGGCGGAAAACGTCGGCGGTGGGCGGACATACATCAAACTCAACGGCAAGGACCGTCATGTTATTGGTTACCTGAAAGGTTTTCTTTTCAGCCCCAAGCGATCGTTGATGCCGGTGAAGTCGCTGTCAGGAGGAGAGAGGAATCGCATCATCCTCGCGAAATTATTTACACAGCCTGCCAATCTCCTGGTCCTGGACGAGCCGACCAACGATCTCGATATGGAAACCCTGGAAGTGCTTGAGCAGAAACTGGCCGAATTCGATGGCACATTGATAGTCGTCAGTCACGACAGGCAATTCCTCGACAACGTCATTACCAGTACGTTGGTGTTCGAAGCCGATGGCAGTATCCAGGAGTATGTAGGCGGCTACAGCGACTGGGCCCGCCGGGGAAAAGAACTGGCCGAGGCCGATAATCCGAATGCTAAAAAACGCAGCCCGCGCGCACGCCGAAAATCACCGGACACGCAGCGGCCGAAGAAACTCGGTTACAAAGAACAGCGTGAGCTCGAGCAACTTCCGTCGGGTATTCAGCAACTTGAAACGACCGTTGCCGGTCTGGAGAAGCAGATATCGGCTCCCGACTTCTACAGCCAGGACCACGTTGAAACCGCGAAGGTCCTGGCGCAGCTCATAGAAAAGCAGGCAACGCTCGATCGGGCGATCGAACGCTGGGCTGAGCTGGAACAACGAAAGGACGGCAACGTGTCGTAGGAGCCCGTCCTGACGGGCGACAACCCACGTCAAATGAGCTGCAACATGATCCCGTCCTGACGGGCGACAACTCACGTCAAATGAGCTGCAATATGATCGCCACCTGACAGGCGAAGCCTGCGACGAAGGACAGTGTCCGCACCCAGGGAATCGCGAATGTGTATGCGAGAAGATGCACAACACGCGACCAAAGGTAGACGGTGCAGGCGAGAACCGTGGTTTCGTTGCTGACGCCGGCCGCATTTGCGATCAGCACGAGCGCGGCAAAAACAACAAGGTTATCGACGGCATTCGCGTGCGCCGCTTTCATTTTTTGCGCCCATCCGGCGAGCGGTTTCGGATCTGCAGGATAGCCAACGGCATCCATCAGCCCGCGTACTGCAATTGTGTTCAGCGTATAGGGTATCCACAAGAACGCTGTAAATGCGGTCACCCAGATGAGACTCGTCAGTTCACTGGTCATGATCTTCTCCCCAATTGTTTATTCCCATTTATTGGCTTTTTCTTCGAAATCGGCGCTGATAACCGGCACGATGCAAAACCGCTGGCCGGTTGGCGCCTCCATCACACACCATCCCTTTATGTTGGCAATCTTTTTCGCGCCCAATGCTTCAAGCCTGCCTGCCTCGGCTTCGATGTCATCAGATTCAATATCAATGTGGACGCGGCTCGGGTGCTGGACGGCCTGCACCTCAACGTCGATTTCGCCTGCCGGCATCACGAGTTCTACGTACGGGCTCTCCTCAATGTTTGCGGCCGACTTCGGTGGAGCGCCGAGCGCCTTGCCCCAAAAGGCGGCAGCGGCATCGAGGTCATCGGTTTCACAGTCTATGATCAGTCCGGCCAGTCTGCTGCGGTGCATGTTTGACTCTCCTTATGCCTTTAAAGATCCGCCTGGTGCACGATCGGCCGAGTCATATAAATGCACGTCTCGGCTATCTTGTCGCCAACGGGCATCTGCTGCTCCTCGAATCCCAGGCCCGCGTAGCAGGCCTGTGCGGGATAGTTGTCTTTGCAGACGTACAGGGAATACTCCTGGAGCGGAAGACTCTCCCGCCCTTTTTCCATCAACAATGCGACAAGCTGCTTGCCGATACCCTGTCTGCGTCGCTTCGGAGACACGACAAGTCGGGCGAGATTGACGCGTCCGTGACGCTCGTAGATCTGTCCGAACGCCAGTATGTCTCCGGCCGGATCGACGAGACGGTAGCTATCGATCTGCTGCCAACACACATCTTCGAAAAATGTCTCCGCCGTAAACGGATAGCGAAAATTCGGACCACCCCAGATGGCGACGCTCCGAGACGTCGGAAACCAGGACATCAAATGGCTGATATCCGCCTCGGTAGCAACGATGAGCTTCATATCGCCGACATTCAATGTGTACGATTCTTGTTGTAAAGCGTTGTTCGGACGTGCGTCCATTAATTGAGGATACACAAAAAAGCCCGATGCATAACTGCTCAGTTACACATCGGGCCGTATGCTTATTGACCACCTGCCACCAGATCTGGCGGCCGGATATTGCGCGGAACTCGCCTATAGAGGCGTAACGTTCTCTGCCTGTGGTCCTTTTTCTCCCTGAGTCACTTGCATTGAGACCTTCTGGCCCTCGTGCAAGGTCTTGCGACCATCAGTGGTGATAGCGCTGAAGTGAACAAAAACATC
>JAZFPY010000101.1:0-3176 GCA_036444875.1 Woeseiaceae bacterium
GGAACTGGTCGATCATTGCACGCATCCACTGGACTTCACCGGCAAGGTCACAATAGTGGGTGCCATTTGCGACGCAGGCCGCCACAAGAGCCGAGCCATATTTCGCATAGGGTCCCACCGTGGTGAGGACAACCCTGGTGTCGACCGCGAGCTGCTGCATGGACTCACTGTCGTAGCTGTCGGCAATAATAATGGGCAGGCTGCCAGGCTGGACCTCCAGTTCGGCACAGATCTTTTCCAGTTTCTGCTGATCTCGCCCGGCGATTGCCCAGCGCAGCTTGCCGTCGGTGCCGTATTTGCCAAGCAGGTACTCCGTGACGAGCCTGCCGGTGAAACCCGATGCGCCCCATACTGTTACGTCGTACTGGCGGTGATTCTGCTTGTTATTGGCGTCCATCCGACTCTTCTGTTCTGTGCGTGTCTCTCGCATGTTATTCGGGATTAGTACTCCGTCAAGGTGAAATTGATGGAGTACTAGCCCAATGCGGTTTGCTGGCACGATCCACGACCTCAGGTATTATCGTGCTGTCTATCAAACCCTGTCAGGACGCTGTTGCAGCGAGATGACCCACCAGAACCACCCTGAAAAATACGATGTGATCATTATCGGCGCCGGATTCTCCGGCATCGGAATGGGCATCAAACTGAAAGAAGCGGGCCTAGACAATTTTCTGATTCTAGAGGGCGCGGACTCGATCGGCGGTACCTGGCGCGACAACGATTACCCGGGCTGTGCGTGTGATATCCCATCACACCTCTACTCTTTCTCATTTGAACCATCCCCGGACTGGAGCCGCATGTTTCCCGCACAGGATGAGATATGGACTTACCTGAAACACTGTGTCGACAAATATGGATTGACCCCGTACCTGAGTTTAAACAGCAATGTCGACAAAGCCGTGTTTGACGAAGACGCGCTTGACTGGAAGGTCACGACGGACGATGGCCGCTCTTTTGCGGGCAGGGCGCTTGTGTCAGGAATGGGAGGGTTGAGTCGCCCTGCGTATCCGGACATTCCGGGACTATCACATTTTAAGGGAAGCTGTTTTCACTCGGCGCGTTGGGACCATAGTTTCAAATTTCACGACAAGACGGTCGCGGTGATTGGCACCGGTGCGAGCGCCATACAGTTCGTACCGCAGATTGTTGACGACGTCAAAAGCCTGCTCCTGTTTCAGCGCACGCCGCCATGGATCGTGCCGAAGCTCGATCGCCCGATTCGTAGCTGGGAGAGATGGTTATACCGTTATGTTCCGTTGGCCCGATTCTTGTTTCGAAATTTCATTTACTGGAGACAAGAGGTCAGGGGCATTGGATTCACAATCGATCCGAGGCTAATGGGCCACGCGAATAAAATCGCCCTCGAGCACCTGGAAAAACAGGTCGCCGACGAGCAACTTCGCAACAACCTGACCCCTGATTACACGATAGGGTGCAAGCGAATCCTGATTTCGTGTGACTACTACCCGGCGCTGCAAAGAGACAATCTCAGCCTGATAATGACCGGCATCCGGGAAATTACTGCAGATAGTATCGTTGATGACGATGGTCACGAACACAAGATCGACGCCATAGTTCTCGGCACCGGGTTTCGAGCGACCGATCCGATATCTCCGACACGAATCTTCGGTATTGGTGGCCGGGAGCTGTCCCATGACTGGCAAAACGGGCCGGAGGCGTTTCTGGGGATCAATGTGGCCGGGTACCCGAACTTTTTCCTGTTGGTGGGTCCGAACACCGGTCTCGGGCACAATTCGATGATCTTCATGATCGAGTCCCAGGTCCGCTACACGATCAAGATGCTCAGGAAGATGTCCGAGGAAGACATCCAGGCTGTTGATGTGAAGGCCGACAGTCAGGAGCAATTCAATCGCAATCTGCAGCGGATTCTTGCGAAGTCTGTATGGCAATCGGGTTGCAAGAGCTGGTACCAGACCGAGGACGGAAAGAACTCTTCGATCTGGCCGGGGCCTGCCTTCAGCTATTGGGCGCGAACCTTGCGACCGGATATGCGCCATTACAATGTTACTGGCCGGCGCAATCGATGACCGGGGCGGGGCCAGGCCGAAACACTCGTTGGTCCTGTCGATTATCCCCGGTGTGACTTTTGACAACGACTAACGGAAAATGCCCGATTACCGTTCACACAATTTTCACAACGGAAGTTTTTTCATGTTCAAAGCAAATCCCTTTAAGCTGATCCTTGTCCTGAGCTTCGTGTCGATTACCGCAGCAGGATGTAACGGCGCGCCCGACGACAGCAAGACTGCCCCCCCCATGACATCGGAGCAGGGCCTGCTCAGGTATGTCCCGGCGGATACGCCGTATGTCTTCGCGATGATAGATCCGCTGCCCGACGAGGTGGCCGACAAGTTTGAGCCGAAGCTCGATGCGATGCTGACGACCTATCAGGCAGTGCTGCGGGCAACTATACAAAACAGAGCGACAGATGAATCCGATGCTGAAGATGGCAATGGTATTCCCGATGAAGCCGCCGCACTTCTGGAAGAGTTGGCTGGACTCTTGAGCATAGAGGGACTTCGCAGTGCCGGCATCGAGCGTGACTCGACGATGGTGTTATATGGGTCCGGTCTGCTCCCGGTCATGCGAATGACGCTTTCCGACGGCGACCTGCTCGAGGCAACCATTGCCCGCATGGAGAAAAAAGCGAAGCAAAGCATGTCGACAGCGATGATCGATGGTCAGTCCTATCGCTACGCAGGCGATGAGGAGGCGCGACTTGTCGTCGCGGTCATCGACGATGAATTCGTGATGAGTATTGTGCCGACGAATCTGCCGGAAGATTTGCTCAAATCAGTTTTGGGCCTGACACTTCCTTCGTCAAGCATCGCCGACAGCGGTGAACTGCAGAAGATTATCGACGACAACGGCTTTCAATCACATTCGGTTGGCTTGATCGACGTTGAGCGCATCGTCGCCACTTTCCTAGATGACCAGTCCGGCGTCAATGCAGAGCTCCTGACACTCATGGAATATGACGGCTCGGTCTTGAGTGATGTCTGCAAGTCGGAAATTCGGTCCATCGCGTCCGTCGCACCGCGGATCGTCACAGGCTACACAGAGATGAGCGTCGAGAAGTTCACGTCCAATACGATCGTCGAACTGCGCAGTGACATAGCCGCGGGGCTTAGCACGCTGTCGGCGCCGGTTCCCGG
>JAZFPY010000102.1:0-10675 GCA_036444875.1 Woeseiaceae bacterium
ACGAATGCGCAGTTCTTCGAGGCGATGAAACGCTGACAGCCCTCCAGATATATCAAGTGGTTACGGTGTGGTCCAACGATGCAGCGGTACCGGGGCGCCCTTTGGAAATTCGTCAGTCTCTTTGTCCAGCTCTATATAGCCATCCGTTCCACTTAAAGAAGCGAAGTCGCCGGATGTATTCGTTGGTACAGGCTGTGCCAGGAGCTTACCGTCGCTACTGCCTTCGAGACGCACCGGCAGGAAGCAGGTCAGGCTGGATTTGACGGTCACGTTTTCCGAGAGCAATGCCGTTTCTCCGCCACGGGGCGGGCGGCCGCTTGCGAGAAACAATGCGGGCAAAATGTATTGCCGGCAGCAGACCAGCGCCGACACCGGGTTGCCGGGCAGTGCGAATACGGCCTGATTTTTTGGGCCGATGCCGAACCACATGGGCAGGCCCGGGCGCTGACTGATCTTGTGAAAAACCAGATCGACTCCGAGGTCCGCCAACACCTCCGGTACGTAATCTGCTTTACCCATCGATACACCGCCGCTGAGAATCATCACGTCCGATTGGACCAGGTGCGCTGCCAGGCTTTGCTCCAACAATTGACGTTCATCGGCAAGGTGAGTGTGCGTACATCGATCAAATCCCTGACCCTGCAACATTGCGATAAGCGCCGGGCCATTGGACAAACGGATCTGGTGGTCTTCGATAGGCTGGCCAGGAGGCACGAGTTCGTTGCCGGTTGAAATAACGCTTAGCAAAGGTCGCTGACTCACGCTGACCGTCTCCAGACCGCAGGAGGCGATGATGGCGACGTCCATCGGTGAGATTACTGTGCCTGCAACAAGAACTTCGGCACCTTGCCTGTGATCGGAACCCCGTGCATGAATGAACTGGTTTTGCGCAGCTGTGTAATCCGCTTCGACTTCGGCTATGCCGCCTTTGACATCGATGCGTTCCACCGGAATGACGCAGTCGGTGTTTTTCGGCATGACGGCGCCGGTCATGATCTCTATGCAATGGCCGCTGTCTTGCAGAGACTGCACGGGATCACCGGCCACCTGTGTCGCCTGAATAATGAATTGCCGGGCACCGTTTGATAGAGATGTGTAGTCAACCGCAATGCCATCCATCATGACGCGATCAAACGGTGGCTGATCGCGCTCCGCCTTTATCGATTGGCGAAGAATTCGGCCGGCGGCATCGGCCAGCGCCACATCCACCGCCTTAAAAGGTGCCATAGACTCCGCGATGGCCTTGCTTGCTTCCGTCGTAGTTAACATGACTTATTTGTAATAGCTCAGATTAAACCGAACTGACAGTATCAGATTCCATGAAGCCTGAATGACTCGAAACGGCCGCAACCGACCACGCAGAACGTCGTGGATTATGGATTATTCATTAACGACCCACATCCACGTCTCGAATGAACTTTATGAGGCCGTCAAAGTAAGGCACTTGATCATCATACAATGCGAAGTGGCTACCATTGGGGCAGTAGAGGTAACGACCGTTTGGAAAGGCGCTGGCCATCCACTCCATATGCTTCGGATCCATCGAGTCATATTGCGCGCCGATGACGAGTGTCGGTATCGTTATCTTACCCAGATCGGCTGTCCGATCCCATTGCACGAGTTTGCCACCGGCACCGAGTTCGCTGTGTCCCTGCATCGGAACATAGACTGCTGCATTTAGATGTTTAAAGGCACGATTTACTGGATCAGGCCACTCTGCCAGCGGCATACGAAGAATGTGCTCAACATAGTGATGCTCAAAGAGAAGCTCCATATACCTTGGGTTCTCGTAATCGCCGGCTTTCTCGTACTCCTTAATCTCAGTCAGAACCGTCTGGTCCATGGCCGGCATGAGCACCGACTCCGTGTATTGATTGTACGCTGGGATACTCGCCATCATGTTAGAGATGATCAGTCCTTTGATGTGCTGCTGATATTTCAGTGCGTACTCGATAGCCAGTATTCCGCCCCACGATTGTCCGTACAGATAGAAGTTTTCCTGACCCAAGCCCAATGCTTGGCGTACCTGCTCCACTTCCTCCACGAAGCGTGGCAGAGCCCATAACTCCGGTTCCTCTGGCTGGTCGCTGTAATAGGAGCCGAGCTGGTCATAGTAGTAATACTCAATTTCCGCCGAGGGAAAGTAGCTATCAAAAGCTTCCAGGTACTCGTGTGTCACGCCCGGCCCACCGTGCAGGAGGAGAACCTTAACGGTTGGGTTGTTGCCGACACGCTTGGTCCACACTCGAAAGGTTCCCTTCGGTGTTTCCACCGGAATCATCTTTACGCCGCCGCTTAGCACGTCGTCGCGCCCGGTGTTGTCCAGGTATTCCACTACAACCGTAAAGTCCGACACGGAGTCGCTCGAGCAGCCGAGCAAGACGAAAGCGCTGGCGACAAGCAATAGCGTAGGTTTCAAAATTAACCTCTTGTGTGAGCTTGGGTGAAGTATATGCAATTGCCGAGTGTCTATATTGGGTGGTGATCTCAACCGGTCGTTGACAAATCAAATCCCGACTTCCATAAGCTATTTTTCCCGGGTGATGGCGCGATGTCCGATATCACGACGAAAGAAAGCATTGTCCCAGCTGATCCGCTCTACCTGGGCATAGGCTGCGTCGCTGGCCGCGGCTACGGTGTCACCCAGGCCGACCACACACAGCACGCGCCCGCCACTTGTTACGACATCGCCACCGTCCATGGCCGTGCCTGCATGAAAGACTTTCACGGCGCTGCTGATCAGGTTCGGTAATCCAGTAATCCTGTCGCCCTTGTGGTAGCTGGCGGGGTACCCGCCGGCAGCCATGACAACCCCGAGCGCAGCCCGCGGATCCCAATCGATCGATTTGCCGGCGAGTCTGCCTTCGATAGCGACCTCACACAGTTCGACAAGATCGGTCTGCAATCTGGCCATGATAGGTTGCGTCTCAGGGTCACCGAAGCGGCAGTTGAATTCCAGCACTGTGACCGTACCGTCCGAAGCAATCATCAGGCCGGCGTAGAGAAAGCCGAGATAACTGATTCCGTCGGCGGCCAGTCCGTCCAGCGTTGGTTGAATGACCTCATCCATTATGCGTTTTTCAAGCTCCGACGTTACGACGGGCGCCGGTGAGTAGGCACCCATGCCGCCCGTGTTCGGACCGGTATCGCCCTCGTCTCTGGCTTTATGGTCCTGCGATGTGGCAAGCGGCAGGATGGTTTTGCCATCGGTCATGACAATGAAACTTACTTCCTCACCTTCGAGAAATTCTTCAATGACGATTCGATTGCCCGCTTCGCCAAAACTGCCGGCACCGAGCATGTTGGTGGCTACCTGCTCGGCTTCTTCAGTCGTCGCTGCGACGATTACGCCTTTTCCGGCCGCCAGGCCGTCGGCTTTGACGACGATCGGGGCGCCCTGTTCACGGATGTAGGCGAGGGCGGGCTCGAGTTCGGTGAAACTCTGATATGCCGCGGTCGGAATGTTATGACGCTGGAGAAATTCCTTGGTAAATACCTTGGAGCCCTCGAGCTGAGCAGCGTCGGCCGTCGGCCCGAAGCAGGGGAGCCCCTGATCCCGGAACCGGTCGACGATACCTGCAACGAGGGGCACTTCCGGGCCGATGATTGTCAATCCGACTGACTCGGATTTGGCCAGATCAAGGAGGCCATCGATATCCTCGGCGCCGACTGCAGCGTTTCGCAGTTTTGGTTCCAGTGCAGTGCCGGCATTGCCTGGTGCTACGATGACTTCAGTGACGTTTTTGGATTGAGCGCATTTCCAGGCCAGGGCATGTTCACGACCACCACCGCCAACAACCAGTACTTTCATGAATTCTCTCTAATGCCTGAAATGCCGCATGCCGGTAAAGACCATGGCGATGCCATGTTCATTGGCGGCGGCAATGACTTCATCGTCGCGCATCGAGCCGCCGGGTTGAATTATCGCCGCTATGCCGTGCTCCGCGGCCGCATCGATGCCGTCGCGAAACGGAAAGAACGCGTCCGATGCCATTACGCAACCTTCTGTAGCCAGTCCCTCGTCAGCCGCCTTGATTGCCGCGATCTTCGTGCTGTAGATGCGGCTCATCTGGCCCGCGCCGATGCCGATAGTCATGCTGTCATTGCAAAATACAATAGCGTTCGATTTTACAAACTTTGCAACCTGCCAGGCGAACAGCAGGTCGGCGATCTGTTTGGCATTCGGTGATTTTTCTGTGACGACCTTGAGATCGCTCTCCGATACCAGGCCGGTGTCTGTACTCTGTACCAGGAGACCCCCGGACACTTTTTTGTAGTTCAGTCCCGGGATCGGGCCGCCGGACCATTCCCCGGTCTCCAGAATGCGCACGTTCTTCTTTTCAGCCGTTACGGTAAGCGCATCCTTTTCGATGCCTGGTGCAACGATGACCTCCACAAACTGGTTTTCCGTGATTGCCTTTGCTGTTGCAAGGTCTAGTGGCCTGTTGAATGCGATAATCCCGCCAAACGCCGATGTCGGGTCGGTTGCGAACGCCCGCTCGTAGGCCGACAGAATGTCGTCTGCGATCGCAACGCCACAGGGGTTTGCGTGTTTGACGATGACGCAGGCCGGCTCCTTGAATTGTCTGACGCATTCCAGTGCGGCATCGCTGTCGGCGATGTTGTTGTATGAGAGTGCTTTTCCCTGCAGCTGCTTCGCGGTCGCCAGAGCGCCACGGGCATGAACCTGGTCGAGATAAAAAGCAGCGTCCTGATGCGGATTCTCACCGTAACGCAGTTTCTCCACGAGGCTGCCGGCATGCAGAAAACTGGCGCCGAGTGGATCGTCATTCAATGACTGTGAGAGATATTTAGCGATCGCCGTGTCATAGCTTGATGTATGCGCATAGGCTTTGGCTGCGAGGCGTCGCCGGTACTCTGGCAACATCTTGTTGTTCCTGAGCGCCTGGAGTACTTCGTCGTAATCGTCCGGATCAACGACGACGGCGACGCCGTCGTGATTCTTTGCTCCGGCGCGGATCATTGCCGGGCCGCCAATATCGATATTCTCGATGGCGTCCTCCAATGTCGCATCCGGGTCAGCAACAGTCGCCTCGAACGGGTACAGGTTGACAGCCAAAAGGTCGATCGGCTCGATACCATGCTCCGTCATGACCGCTTCATCCTTCCCGCGCCGGCCCAGAAGCCCACCGTGAATGACCGGGTGCAGGGTTTTCACCCGGCCGTCCATGATCTCCGGAAAACCGGTCTTCGCAGAAACCTCGATCGCCTCGATGCCGGCTTCGTTCAATTGCCGGCAGGTGCCACCCGTCGAGAGAATCTCGATACCCAGGTCCGCAAGTCCGGATACAAATGGAATGAGATCACGCTTATCAGAAACGCTGATAAGCGCGCGACGTACTGTCAACATGAATGGCCTTTACTGGAGCAGCGAGTAAATTTTAAGCTTCTTGCGCAGCGTACCCCGATTGATGCCGAGAATCCCGGCCGCCTGGCTCTGATTGCCGCGGGTGTAATCCATAACAGCCTTGAACAGTGGCTCTTCCACCTCCCCAAGTACAAGATCATAGAGCTGTCCTGGCTGGTCACCGTTAAGGCTGGTGAAATATCTGTTGAGTGCTTCTTCTGTATGTTGGCGTAGCGGCTTGTTGTTTCTCAGGGCCGAAATCTGCTTTTTCTTCTGGGAGTTACTGTTGGCCACTTTTCGAAACTTCCCCTAAATAGAGCTAAACGTTAATTCGACTCTTGTTATTGACGGCTACCGAGCGGAATTCTTTATGCTGCTGCAGAAATCTTTCTTGCGCTACGGCTGAAGTATTCCCGCGTAAGGCGAATTTGCTCGGAAGCACTATCGACCCGCACCACCTGACGGTGAAACTCCTCTGAATTTTCCAGACTGGTGCAATACCAGGCAAGGTGCTTGCGAGCCACCCTAACGCCGGTTGTGTCCCCATAAAACCGGTACAAGTCGTTAAGGTGGCCGAGCATAGTATCACGCAATTGACTTTTTGCTAACGGCAGAACAGTTTTGCCTGTCTTATAAAAGTAATTCAATTCACGAAAGAACCAGGGTCGGCCTTGCGCGCCGCGACCAATCATCAAGGCGTCTGCGGCACTTAGACGAAAAACCTCAAGCGACTTCTCCACTGTTCGTATGTCACCATTGGCAACCACCGGGATGTCGACTGCGTTCTTGATTTGCGCAATCGTTTCGTATTCGGCGTTCCCCTTGAATCGGCACGCCCGGGTGCGTCCGTGAACCGCCAGCGCCTGGATGCCACAGTCCTGTGCAATCCTGGCTATGATAATGCCGTTCCTGTGATCTCGATCCCAACCGGTACGAATTTTCAGCGTGACGGGTACGGCGACGGCGGCGACAACCGCGTCAAGAATACGACCGACAAGGCCCTCATCCTGCAGCAGCGCGGAACCGGCGAACTGCCGACAGACTTTTTTGGCAGGACAGCCCATATTGATATCAATGATTTGCGCACCGCGATCCACACATAGCTTCGCCGCATGCGCCATTTTCCCGGGCTCAGAACCGGCGACCTGTACCACCCGAGGTTCCGCATCGTTGTCGATATCAAGGCGGCGCCGGGATTTGGCTGTATTCCAAAGGTTGATATCGGCGGTCGTCATCTCCGAGGTCGTCATGCCAGCGCCAAATCGGCGGCACAGGCGACGAAACGGTGCATCGGTAATGCCCGCCATCGGCGCCAGCAGAAAAGGACTGGCAAGTTGATAGGGTCCAATTTTCACAGGAGGCAAGTCCCGAGGTGTCAGTCCTTGAAGTCTCCCGTTGCACATCGCACACGGCCTTGCGCGACTCGGTAGCAGACATTCAATTTGAATCCTGTGGCCTCAGCGGATGGCGATGCTATTGTGATTACGGCGGAAAAGTTTTCGCCGAACGGAACCGGTTTTCTCGGGTCCAGGTCGCCCGCGAGGTACTCGTTCGGCTCCAGCACGCGGCTGCCGATAATTTCCTCCCATCGATCGGTAAGAGAGACGTGTACAAGCGGGTAGGGCAGAGACTGGCTCGACTTGTTCGCTATGCGCGAGTAGATCGTCAGCAATTCTTCGCGCTCATCGACACTGCCGTTGGTGGCCTCAAACTGCCAGCCTTTGATGTCCCACTCGGGTGTCACCGGCTTGCCCAGTACCCGATAGATCGGTCCAATCGTATGGTTGAATGCACCGTATGTTGCCAGTGACTGTCGAGCCTGGTGCATGATCTGGCCAACCAGGAGCAAGCCCAAAAGGGCGACGCTGGCAATCACGGTGTAGCTGGGCGGATCGCCGGCCCGTCTGCCGCCGCGGATCTTGCCCAGGCCCCTGTTCAGGGAGTAGGTGTCTTCCAGCCGTCCCGGGCTCTTGAATTCGCTTTCAGGACTGTCGAGCTTTCGACGCTCGTCCTGCAACGCGCCGCGGACCATCTCGCCCTCCATGATGATCGTCTCGACCATCGGAGAGTCTTCGTCGAAAAATTGGCTAACGTTCTGGCTCTCAATCTTTGCCGTGGCAAATACGTCAAATGTCTGGGTGGCCCGGAGCAACTCCTCGTCAATCTGCTGATTAATCGTCATTTCCTCCTCGGTCTGAGGGGGCACGAAGTGTTCGGGCTTCTCAGGCTCGATATCTTCTTCAGTCTGGTCAGGTTGTTGGTCATCGCTGTCCCAGGCCTCATCGACGTCTGCGCCCGCAAGGGCCCTTGCCGCAGCGGAAATTCGCGCTTCAAATTCTCCGGACGACTCGAGCGCCGCTAAGACATCTTCTTTTTCGAGAGCCGACTCCTCCAGGTCCGTTTCCTTCTCCGCTTGCGGCGCTTCAGCTTCTTCCCCTTCGGCTGCGACCTCCTCACCCTCAACCGCGTCCGGAATTTCGTTGGCGTCGTCTTCATCGTCAGCAATTTCATGACTTCCTGTGACTTCCAGTCCCAGTGCCTTGACCTGTTTCATGAACTGCAAATCGACATAACTGGGCAGGTCTTCATCTGAAGACTCACCGGTGGCTTCGGCGGGCTCATCGTCACCAGCTTCCGGCTCTGCAATATCTGTTGCCCCAGTTTCCTCCTCAGCAGATGCCTCCAGAGTTACGTCACTGTCTGCTCCGGCAATCGCTTCGGCAGCTTCCTCAGCCATCGAGTCCGCACTGTCCACTTCGTCAAGAAGCTCTATCCAATCATCGGGTTCGCTCAAGCTGAGGTCGGCCTGTGCCGCATCGAACGCGGCGGTGTCCTGAGCTGCTTCGCGATCGCTGGCCCGTCGTTTTGGCGTCTCAGGTTCGACCAGAAACGGTAGCTCATCGAGGTCGTCTTCGTCTCCAAACTCCTCGGGAAGCACGGTGCTGTCGTCGTAACGACGTTCACCTGGCTCCAATGGCGGCAGAGCTTCCTCCATCTCCGGGAGGTCGAGAGATTCCTGCGTGTCGGCAACGGGTTCCGGCAAGTCATCATGCCGGCCGTGAAGCACCGGTTTTCCGGGTGCTTCTTCGTCTGGGCCACCCTCAATCACAAAGCGCGGAGAAATTGTGTCGTCCGTCTCGCCCTCGCCACCCGATTCCGTGGGCAACTCACCCTCGTCGTCTTCATCAAACACAAGCCACTCGACGCCCGTGTCCTCGATTCTGACATCAGGGCCGGCAAGCTTGTTGAGTGTGTCGAGGAGTTCCTGGTTATGATCCGTCTTGAAGCCGTCGGGCGCAGTTTTTTGCTCCACTGCCTGATCTTCCGATTCGGCCTCATGCTTGTCGTCCTCGGCAAGGTGCTCAAGTGCGTTGAAGGCATTACCGCAACCACCGCAACGCACGCGCCCGTCCGCCTGTTGCAGCACCTTGGTGCTTACACGAAACGTTGTCTGGCAATCAGGGCATTGCGTAAACATGCCGGCCACTCAAATCCTCTTGCCGACCAGACGAACCCAGGTCTGGTCTGTCGTTGGTAACTCAAAAGCGATCCACTCGCGATAGGCGTGGATGGCGCCCTCGGCGCGCTCGGCAAGAATACCGGAAAGCGCCAGTGAGCCATCGGAAACCACTCTGCCGCTGATCTCCCGGGCATTTTGCACCAGGGGCCCAGCAAGTCTGTTCGCGTCAACAATATCAACCGCTCCGCTGATCTTTGCTACCTCCTGTGTCACAAACAGTCCATCCGCAACGCCGTTTTTTCGCGCATTTTCCGTCGTCGCTATAGTGGCTGGCGATTTGATCATTGCCGTCAAAGTCCGAGTCGCTTTTCCAGGTAATGAATGTCCGTACCGCCTGCCTGAAACGCCGAATGCTGAAAAATTTCCTGGTGCAGCGGCACGTTCGTCTTGATGCCTTCGATCACGATCTCCGTCAACGCGTTTTTCATGCGCGCGATTGCGGTTGGACGGTCGTTGCCATGTGCAATGATCTTGCCGATCATCGAATCGTAATAAGGTGGCACCTTGTATCCGCTATAGATATGGCTATCTACCCGGATACCGGGCCCGCCCGGTGCATGCCAAAGCGGTATGAGTCCGGGTGACGGCATGAATGTCTTGGGGTCCTCGGCGTTGATGCGACACTCGATTGCGTGCCCGCGAAACTGAATGTCGTCCTGCGTGAAGCTCAACGCTTCGCCGCTTGCAATACGCAGCTGTTCTTTAACGATGTCGATTCCAGTGATCATTTCAGTGACGGGATGTTCGACCTGCAGCCGGGTATTCATTTCAATGAAATAAAACTCGTTGTCCTGGTACAGGAACTCAAATGTGCCGGCGCTTCGGTAACCGAGATCCTGGCAGGCGCGGACACAACGCTCGCCGATACGTGCGCGTTGTTCGGCCGTAATTCCCGGTGCCGGCGCTTCTTCGACGACTTTCTGATGCCGGCGTTGCATCGAGCAGTCCCGCTCTCCCAGATGTACTGCGTTGCCGTGATTGTCAGCCAGCACCTGGACTTCGATGTGTCGCGGCCGCTCCAGGAATTTCTCAATATAAACGACGTCATTGTCGAATGCCGCGCGAGCCTCTGCCTGAGTGACGCTAATGGCGCCAGGCAGCGATGCTTCCGAATGCACGACGCGCATGCCGCGGCCGCCACCGCCGCCAGATGCCTTGATGATGATCGGGTAGCCGAGCTCGCGCGCCATGCGGAGATTGTCACCCGCATTTTCGCCGAGCGGGCCGTCGGATCCTGGCACACAGGGTACGCCCGCCGACTTCATCGCCTGGATGGCAGATACCTTGTCGCCCATCAGTCTGATTGCGTCCGCTGGCGGCCCGATAAACACGAAACCACTCGACTCGACGCGTTCGGCAAAATCTGCATTCTCCGAGAGAAAACCGTATCCGGGATGTATGGCTACCGCATCGGTAACCTCGGCTGCGCTGATGATCGCCGGCATATTGAGATAGCTCTCTGTCGATGCGGGTGGCCCGATGCACACGGTCTCGTCGGCAAGCAACACGTGTTTGAGATTGTTGTCTGCTGTCGAGTGCACGGCGACGGTTTTGATATCCATCTCGCGGCATGCGCGCAGGATACGCAGGGCGATTTCGCCGCGATTAGCTATTACGACCTTTTCCAGCATGGCGATGTCGGTCGATTACTCGGGCTGTCGCTGATCGATGACGAACAGTATCTGCCCGTATTCGACAGGATCGCCGCTTTGCACGCGAATCGACTTCACGGTCCCTGACACTTCGGCCTCGATTTGATTCATCATCTTCATCGCTTCGACGATACA
>JAZFPY010000103.1:0-3691 GCA_036444875.1 Woeseiaceae bacterium
ATAACGATGAGGCGGAGCTGCTCCTTGAAGAGGAGCATGAAGATGAAGCAGGTGCGTTGGCTAGTGAGGCGAGAGAAGTAGCTGATGAAAGTCCTCCGAAGAAGTGGTATCAGCGCCTGTTCAAGAAAAGGGGCAAAGACGACCCGAGTTAGAAGGACGTTGTTCGATAGCAGAGGCTTCTCTGTAGGGAACTCGGAGCCTCGTCAGAGTGATTGCAATGACCGCTTCTGGCCGAAAGCGGACCCTGAAAATTGGAGTTTCGCCGGGGCAAAAGCGTCCGCTTTGGAGAAAAGCGGACGCGCCAGTATAGGTGGCGCTATAAGTCCTGCGGCAGAATAATTCCCAGCCTGGTTCGTTCATCGCGCCACAACTCGATCATTTCAGCCAACTTTTCGGGTTCTTCCGCAGCCAGATCCACAGTTTCGCCAGGATCGACATTCAGCTCGAATAACTCGAATCCGGACTCATCGAAAGGTGGTTCGAGGTTCGAGATTTTCCAATTGCCCTGTCGCAGGAACGCCCGGCCGCCGTGATACAGCGTCGTAACATAATCGTCATCGTGCACCCGATCCGATGCTTGGGCCAGGAATTGAGTAATGCTCTCACCAAGCATTGGCTCAATGGACTCGTCGTCCGGATACTGCGCGCCGCCGATCTCCAAGAATGTCGGGGCAAGGTCCATGACTGTCAGATAGGTAGAATCGATAACGTTTTTCGCCGCGACGCCCGGCCCGGCAATGATCATCGGCGCAACAATGCCACCTTCACGCGTGTAGCCCTTGCGGCGCTGGAACGGTGCTGATCCGGCCTCGGCCCACTGTGGCCCGTACGAAACGAAACTTTTATCTGAACCCATTTTTTCATATGAATTATCAAAATTGGCCTGCAAGTACTCCTTGAAGTCGTCGTCGTAATAAAAATCTTCCGCCGCCGCGCCGTTGTCCGACATGAAAACGATTAACGTATCGTCATAAAGATCGTTTGCTTTCAGAGATTCTATTAGTCGACCGACGTGATCATCCAGGTTATCGACCATTGCGGCGTACAACTCCATCTTGCGCGATTCACGACGCTGTTCCTGTGCATCGAGGTCTTCCCAGGGAGTGATTGCATCATTTCGCGGCGGCAATTCTGATGCTAACGGAATGATGCCCGCCTCCTTCAGGGATTCGAAACGTCGCTCTCGCAGCGCATCGTATCCATCATCATAATTACCTGAGTAGAGATTCAGGTATTGATCGGGAACCTGCAGTGGCCAATGCGGCGAGGTATAAGCCGCAAATGCAAAAAACGGCCTGCCGTCGTTTTTGTCGGTTTCGATGAACTCGATCAATTTGTCCGTGTACAAATCCGTGGAGTATCGACCCACCGGATAATCAATAAGCTCTCCGTTTTCCCGGTAAACAGAGCCGCCTTCCGCATAACCGAGGGCATCGAAATGAGTGCCAGCACCATGCAGGAGGTTGAAGCTCCGGCTGAAGCCGGCCGCTCGCGGACTGCTGTTTTCGTCGAGGCCGAGATGCCATTTTCCGACCGAGTAGGTGTGATAACCCGCGTCCTGTAACAGCCTTGGGAATGGCACGATGCGATCTGACAGGCTGGCCTCATATCCTGCGACCGGGGTACCAAGCAATCCCGCAGTCCGTCGTTGCCGGGCTATTCCGGCTACGTGGTTATTATTTCCGCTCAGCAACATCGCCCTCGTCGGCGAGCAGAGAGGTGCTGTGTGGAACTGAGTGAATAACATTCCCTGCGCAGCAAGGGCGTCGATATTCGGTGTCTGTATATCGCTGCCGTAGATGCCGAGATCGGCATATCCTAGATCGTCCGCGACAATCAGAAGAATGTTCGGGCGGTCATCTGGTTCACTGTTGGCCGAGGAATCGTTTGAAGAGTCACTGCAGCCCGCCGAGAAGCAGACCAGAATCAGTGACAGGTGTAAACCTCGCGTTATGACCATGTGGGCGTCCTCAACTCATTGTCTTACTCGACTCTATACATATTTATCACATTGAGTGATATTTCGGGCATTGAGTCCAACGGGTATTGTCCGAATGTCCGCTTGTGGCCGAAAGCGGACTGTCAGTTTCGTGGTGTCGGCTCGGTTTCAATGACCGCTATTGAGTAAAGCGGACATTCAGAAATGGCAATCCTGACCAGGCTGGTTGAACGACCGCTATACACCCGAAAGCAGCCATTGGCGTGATAGGCTCCTGAATGACCGCTAATGACCCAAAGCGGACATTCAGACCTTCGCGCCAACTGCATAAAGAAATTTCTCGTCTACACTTACATGTAGGAACTCAAAACGTATGGAGAGGAATAATGAACACGATGAAGAATGCTTTCGTGCTTTTAGCCGCAGTACTCGTACCATTGGCCTGTGGCGCCCAACAAGAAGAAGAGGAAGAAGGCCCGGTCGCCTATTCCTATGCCACGTATATGTATTGCAAGGTAGGCGAGGACAATCAGGCGCGCGTCGATGAAATTGCCAAAGAAAACGCTGCCGTGTTCGATGCAGTGCTTGAAGAAGGCACGATGACCGGCTGGGGCTGGCTGGCGCATCAGACAGGTGGCAAATGGCGGCGGATATCGTATTTCACGGCTGAAACGATCGAAGCCTTGTGGGATGTGCAAGACGCGCTGAATGAGAAGTTTGCTGCCCTGCCTGACGGCGGTAACAATGCCGAGTTTTTCAAGCTATGTTATGCCCATGACGACTATGTCTGGGGCGTTCTGGCCGGATCAGACACCGACAGCCGCGGTGATGTCAGCATGTCCGTCTATCATGTTTGCGATATCGCCCGCGAAGACAGGGCCGACGAGATCATGAAGAACGACTTTGCACCGGTCATGGACAAGGCTGTTGAAGACGGCAAGATCGCTTCCTGGGGTTGGCTTAGCCACATCGTGGGCGGCAAGTATCGACGCCTGCAAACTATGACGGGTGAAAGTTACCAATCCGTGCTCAAAGCACGTGGGGAAATTCTCGGCGCGATTCTGGATATGGAATCCGCCCAGGAATTTACCGATATCTGCGGCAGTCACAGCGATTATCTTTGGGACATCCAGATAGAACATCCCTAGATAACAGTTTATCGCCATATCACGGACAGGGAGCCGCCCAATTAGGCCGCTCCCTGTTCTGTTGATATAGTTACCGCCCAAACGGATCGTACCCGCTCTCCGTCCGCGGCTAGGTTGGTAGATGACTCAGGCGCCGCGTCCATTCTTGGGTCGGCGATCAAACTGTGGTGGGATCTTCAGGGGATAAATGACCATGTTCAAAGTCACGGCGATCTACGCGGGGCTGCTCGCCCTGATGATGGTTTTTCTGGCCGCCCTGGTAGTGCGCCTTCGCGGCAAGCACCGGGTCACCCTGCAGGACGGCGGCAATCCGGACATGATGCTCGGCATTCGGGTGTTCGGCAACTTCGCCGAATATGTGCCCATGGCCTTGGTACTGATGATGCTGGCCGAGAGCGCGGGCACCCCGTCATGGGCGCTTCATGGCCTCGGCGTGGCGTTGATCGCGGGCCGCGTCGCCCATGCGCTCGGCTTGCGCCACGACCGCGGCACGACCCCGGGACGGTTCGTGGGAATGAACCTGACCTGGGGCGTGATCGTTTCCGCCGGTCTCGCGGCCATGTTCTGGTCCCTCGCCTGATCGCCTCGATCAATTTCCACTTGA
>JAZFPY010000104.1:0-2494 GCA_036444875.1 Woeseiaceae bacterium
CAACGCCAAAGTCGAACCTGACCCGTGTAAGATCCTCAGGGAACTCGGAATCGCGCCATAGGGCGGAAAGGCCGATGTCGAAAATCCGAAAGTGAGTAGCGATGCATCGGTCTTTCCGCACTTTGACGTATCAATAACTCGACTTTTTGTCGGGCTTGGAATCAGATGCGGTAGTCCTTGGTGGGAACGCGCAGTAGCTTGAGAAGCTGCCGCTGGAGGGGAGATAGCTCGGTCGTGAAGGACTGGAAATCGTCACCAGCGGTCATGAGCGTGTGCCGCGCAAGCGGTTCGAAGACATCAAGCAACTGACGCGTCGTCGGTCGAACACACGCTCGTCCCTCGGGGTACAGCGGCACCGATTCGATGCCTTGTGCCGACATCGCTTTTCGCAGTTCACGTTCCAGTAGAGATTGCACCATCAAGGCAAAGAAGTAGATCGCCAACAGACCAACAATCCGCGCGACGTTGTGTAGATACACCGGAGCGACACGAAAGTCGGTCTTCAACTGCGAGAACCGTTTTTCGATGATCGGTTGTCGTTTGTAGGCTTGTAGCACTTGCTTGGCATTCCAATCACGAAGGTTGGTGATCAGCGGAAACACGCCATCTCCCGCTGCGGCCTGGTCGAGTTGCTCGCCGTCGACTTGCCATGTCACATCAAAGCACGTCTTGACTTGCCGTGTGTACTTGGTGTTTTTGCAGGGGCGGCCGCGGCTGGTTTGGCGATACTTCTCTTGCTGTTGTTGTTCGATCTCGACGCGCAGAAAGTCGCGTGCGTCCTGTGCGTCAAGAATGGCGTCGACGGCTGCGGCGACCTTCTCTTGCTCGCGAAAACGGGTCCGTGGGCCGCTCAACCGTACGCGAAGATCCATCAGTTCACGGATCGCACGTTGCAAGCGACGCGCGCGTGTGGCGGCGTCCGATTCCTGTTTACCACGACTATGAAACCACAGGAGCCGATAGCCCTCTTTGCTGACTTGCTCTGGGGTGCAAACGCGAAACACGTCGCGCGGCGAACCGTCTTCGTGTGTCAGCCGATACAGTTCACGCCAGCAGACCGTTTCCGGCTTTTCGCGCAGCCGCCGGCGAAATTCAGCGTCTTCCTTGCGAGTGGCGGGCAAGACGGTGATGAAGCGACCGCCCTGACGGGCGATCTCGTTCATGTTGTCCGTGGTCGCGAGTTTGCAGTCGGCGACGTAAACAAAGTCGGGCCGCTGAACCAACTCGGCTAACAACCTCCAGGTCGCTTGGTGCGTCTGGTCGTCGACGACGTTGCCACTGGCGGCTTGAAAGTAAACCGGCACACCGCCATCTTCACTGACCGTCAGAATATAGAGCAGTTGCTTGAGATCGGGCCGATGATCTTTGCTGTGTCCCCAAGTAATGGCGGGCGCGGTCCTCCCCAGAACGGGTTGCTCTTGGTTGGCGTCGGGATAGTCTCCGAAAAAGGAGACCGTGGTGGAATCGTTGTGCAGTTCGTCCAAACAGACATCGAATTCACGCACGACATGGGCGACCACATCCATGATTAAGTTTGTGTCGAGCGCCTGAAACAGACGTTCCAGACAACGTCCCACGCGATCGTCGTTGAGATGATCGAGTTCCTCCGACCAGAAGTCGAAGAGTTCCGGCCCAAAGTTCCGCGCCCACTCGACGACTCCATACATGGGTTCGCGGGAGACAAGCAGATTCCTCAGAATCAACAACACGACGCGAGGCGTGTCGATCTTGGTGCGTTTGTCTTCCGGCGGCAGAGACTGCGTGAGGAACTCCTTCAATCGCATGCGTTGGAGCACTCGATTGAGAATCGGCAACGCACCGACGGCATGTGTGAGAATGTGTTGTCCGTGCCTGGCATAGGTCCGCTGTCCATCAGGTCGATTCTTGGGCCGCCGCGCCTCGGGCTGCGTCTTGCGTTTTCGTTTCGCCACGTTGGTCTCCTTATCAGCAACGCGAATGTTTCGTCCGTTGCATAACAAATAGGACCAACCAAGTGTCCAGGCCAGGGCGCAAAGACGTCTCAAACTTGTGGCGCGCGGAGTCCTTTGACGTAAGTCGAGCGGAACTCAACTTACGTCGATGATCTTTTTCGGAAAAACATTTTCAACATCGCGCAAGTTGTTGGACAGTCTTGCCGGGGACGTGAGCCGCACGAACTCTGTGAGAGAGTCGGCAGGGCGCTGGCGCCCTTCGGGCTCAGAAGCGTGTCAGTTTCGCTCTAACTGCGCGATAGCGCGGGAGCCCAGGCGTGTCGAGCTTTAACGTTCTGTAAACACCGAGACACGCTACACGCTGCGCGGTCCGTGGCCCACAACAAATCGCCGAAATCCTTCACGAGAAGTGCGGAAAGACCGATCCATGCATGCCCGGTTTGACCCTCAATTGACGTCACACCGACACCACGATGCCCCGCGGTCCCGTCGCGAATTCCTGCAGCGGGCCGGCGGCGGTTTCGGTGCGCTGGCACTGACGGCGTTGCTGTCTGCCGATTCAA
>JAZFPY010000105.1:0-3911 GCA_036444875.1 Woeseiaceae bacterium
ACCGCCTGCAGACGGTGTCGATAACCCGGCAGCGGCAGTGACCCGAAACCCGTAAATTCGCCTTCCCAGTTTTGAATGTCTTTCGGTATGTCGATGACGACCGGGCCGGGCCGGCCGGTGCGGGCAAGCTCGAACGCAGTGCGAACCGTTGCCTCGAGGCGTGTTGGATCGGTTATCAGAAATATGTGTTTTGCGACGGCTCCCATGATTGCCGCCACGGGAGCTTCCTGAAAGGCGTCGGTGCCGATCGCATTCACCGGCACCTGGCCACAGATGACAACAATGGGCACCGAGTCGGCCATGCAGTCGCGTACCGGTGTCACCGTATTGGTCGCGCCTGGACCTGAGGTGACCATAAGGACGCCGACTTTACCGCTGGCGCGGGCATAGCCGGCCGCCATGAAACCAGCTCCCTGCTCGTTGGCCGGTACGATCAACGGGATTGACGATTTGCCGTCGGCTTTGCGGTGTTTATCGTTATAGCGAAAAACGGCGTCATAGGTCGGCAGAATCGCGCCGCCACTGTAGCCGAATATGGTATCGACGTTTTCGTCGGCGAGGACCTGAATGACAATATCGGCGCCACTCATCCGGGTTCCGGCGAGCGGATGCCGGTCTGTGCGGTCTGCGGGCTCCTCTTTGCTCATTTTCTCGTCTATGTTGTGTAAGTGCGGGATTTTAGGCGAGTGTTTACTAATTTTTATTGGATTGCAATACTCGCATTGCTGTGCCACCTTGCAGCGGAAAACCGCCAGCAATGGTTTCGAGCGAATTTGGTTTGTTGCTACGGATACAGAATCAATGCGTCACGTAATATCGGTGCTGCTGCAGAACGAAGTCGGAGCCCTGACCCGTATGACAGGGCTCTTCTCGACGCGCGGATACAATATTGACTCGCTGAACGTTGCACCGACAGACGACCCGACGGTGTCGCGTGTCACTCTCGTTATCCGCGGTTCTGACTCGGCTCTCGCGCAACTCAATACCCAACTTGCGAAGCTCGTGGACGTGGTCAATATTCATGATATGACCTTGGGCGATCACTTCGAGCGCGAGCTGGCGATACTCAAGCTCAAGCTCGCGACAGGTGGTTACGCAAGAGTGCTGGCGCTCGCGAAAAAGTATGGTGCCGAGATTCTGGATGATGCACAGAATAGCTGCACGGTGCAGCTCACGGGCAGGCTTGCCGACATAGATGCATTTGTCGAAGAGGCGAGCCAGATAGGTGAGATCGCTGCCGTTGCCCGTAGCGGGAGCGTTGCTGTTTCCAAGGGGGAGGTTACGCTGTCTTCCTATGCAAGACATCACCGCCTCAGCGGATAGGCCCCTGCTCATGTCCGGAGTCAAACTCAATAATTTGCGGCGCTTGGTCATCAAAATAGGCTCTTCGCTGCTGATTACTCGGGACGGTCGGCTCGATCGCGACTGGCTCTCGGGGCTTGCCGAAGATGTTGCAGCTTTGCGTTCCGGGAATCGGCAGGTGTTGATTGTTTCCTCCGGCGCGATCGCGATCGGCAGCAATGTGCTGGGTATCAATCCGCGCCGCTCACGGCTCGATGAGTTGCAGGCGGCCGCAGCGGCGGGGCAGGTACAGCTTGTTCATGCGTATCAGGAGGCACTCGGCGAGCATGGCGTAGCGGCTGCCCAGGTGTTGTTGACGCTTGAGGACACGGAAAACCGGCGCCGCTTCCTGAATGCCAAAGGTACGCTCGGCAAGTTGCTTGAGCATCACATCGTGCCGGTCATCAATGAGAACGACACGGTTGCGACAGAAGAGATTCGTTACGGTGACAACGACCGCCTCGCTGCACGCGTAGCCCAGATGGTCATGGCGGACGGACTTATTCTCCTGTCGGATGTGGATGGTTTTTATACGGCGGATCCGGCCAAGCATCCGGATGCTGAACACATCGCCACGGTCGCGAAGATAAGTGATGAAATGTTCGCGATGGCGGGCGAATCGCGGTCAGAATTCGGCAGCGGCGGCATGGCGACGAAACTGCAGGCGGCCCGGATAGCGACCCGTGCAGGATGCTCGACCATCGTTGCGAGCGGTACCGTCGAGCGACCGCTGCAGGCACTGGCGCAGGGGGGCAAATGCACGGTATTCAGTGCAGCGCGAACACCGGCCGCGGCGCGCAAGCAGTGGCTTGCCGGCATACTCGAAGTCCGCGGTGAACTCCACATGGATCCCGGCGCCGCGACGGCACTGGCCAACGGCAACAGCTTGCTGCCGGTCGGTCTTGTCGAGGTCATCGGCGATTTTCGGCGTGGCGATGTTGTAACACTGGTCGGTGCAAACGGAGAAGAACTCGGCAGGGGCCTCGCGGCCTACGCCAGCAATGAAGCGGCAGATATCATCGGTTGCCGCTCGGCGCAGATTGAACCGAAACTCGGCTACCGTGGCCGGACGGTCATGGTCCATCGCGATGACCTGGTGCTGTTTGGGGATGAATCCTAGATGAGCCAACAGACGGGAAAATTGACGACTGAATCGCCGGGTGTTTCCGAAATGATGGACGAACTCGGCCGTAGAGCCAGAGAAGCGGCATCGGAACTGGCGCTGTGCCCGGGATCGCAACGTAATCAGGCGCTACAGGCGGCAGCAGATTCCATTCGTGACAGCGCGGACGCAATCCTCGATGCCAACCGGATCGACATGGAAGCAGCGGAAAAACTTGGCCTGAGCGCGCCGCTGCTCGACCGGCTGGCGCTGAATCCCGAACGGCTCGAATCCATGGCCACCGGGCTCGAAACGGTTGTTGAGTTACCCGACCCGGTTGGCCGCGTACTCGCGGAATGGGACAGACCTAACGGCTTGCACATACAACGTGTCGCGGTGCCACTGGGCGTCATCGGCATTATTTACGAGAGCCGCCCCAATGTTACCGTCGATGCTGCTGGCCTGTGCACGAAATCGGGCAATGCCGCTATTTTGCGCGGCGGCTCGGAGAGTTTTCAATCGAATCAGGCGATCTTTCGGTCTCTCGCCGAAGGACTTGCAGCCGCCGGCATTCCCCGGGCGGCAATTCAGATGGTGCCGACAACGGATCGCGCCGCTGTCGGTTACCTGTTGTCGTCGATGGGTGACACCATCGATGTCGTTGTGCCACGCGGCGGTAAAAGTCTCATTGAGCGCGTGCAGGCCGAGGCCAGAGTGCCTGTGATAGGACACCTGGAGGGCATCTGTCATGTCTTCCTCCATGAATCGGCGGACGAGGACATGGCCAGGGAAATCGTGTTAAACGCGAAAATGCGTCGCACGGGTATCTGCGGCGCTGCCGAGACACTGCTCGTCGACCGCAAGGCGGCATCAAGGCTCATTCCTGGCGTAGTCGACGCCCTGATCGATGCCGGCTGCGAAGTGCGCGGTGACGAGGCAGTTCGGGAGATCGCATCGGAAGCGAAAACCGCCGACGAACAAGACTGGCATACCGAGTATCTCGACGCCGTCATCTCGGTGCGGATTATCGATGGTGTGGAGGGAGCAATCGAACATATCAGGCTGTACGGGTCGGGCCATACGGAAAGCATCGTTGCGGAAGACGAAGTCGCGGTCAGGAAGTTCCTGACGGACGTAGACAGCGCGATTGTGATGCACAACGCATCGACACAGTTCGCAGACGGAGGCGAGTTCGGCATGGGCGCGGAGATTGGCATTGCGACAGGTCGGATTCATGCTCGCGGTCCCGTCGGCGCCGAGCAGTTGACGAGCTATAAGTATGTCGTTCGCGGGAACGGGCAAGTAAGACCCTGATGCCGAAGACCGTACCGGAATACGACCTGGTAATCATCGGTGGTGGTATCAACGGCGCAGGCATTGCCCGCGATGCGGCACTCCGCGGCTTAAGTGTCATCCTCTTCGACAAAAGCGATTTCGGCAGTGGAACATCGAGCTGGTCGAGCCGGCT
>JAZFPY010000106.1:0-7583 GCA_036444875.1 Woeseiaceae bacterium
GAGGTCAGAGACTCGCACGAAAATGAAATCAAGATGACCGGCGTGATTGCAATGCAGATTGATGCCGCGTCGGCGAAAATATCTTTGGGCATGCCTGACGATGAAGACGAGGATTACAGCATTCCGATCTGGGCCGGCGTGCTGCCGGTCACCTCAAGGTTCGGACAATTACAGAGCGACGATCGCGTTCTGCCGGGAGTCGAACCATCGGATGCTCTTCGGTCATTGCAGGGCAGAATTTTATGAGGGCAGGTGTCCCCGCTTGACCCAAAGCAAACTGTCTGATGACGCGACCAGCCGATTCTCCTGACTGGCCGGAAACCTGAGCCAGGATTCCGCCGCCAATTCAGTGCCTTCGTCATTGATCGAGCCACTGATCACCAGAATTTCTATACCGCCGGGATCGGAAGCAAACGGAAACGGCTCGCCTTCCGCGAGCCGAATCATCACGACGCGCTCGCTGCCAAACTCATGTAGCTCAAGGAGGTTTGCAGCCGTACCGGACGCGTTCAGCCAGGCAGTACTGTGTGATGCATCGACCACGACATGTGACAAGTCCCGCGGGTCGAATTGGCGCAGTTTTACGAGAATCCTGCAGCCGCTCTCGCTGTGTGGCGAATGCCCGGAGCCCGGCGGGTTTCGAACGTATGTGCCAACCGCATAGTCGGCCTGTTCAT
Organism: Woeseiaceae bacterium; assembly: GCA_036444875.1. GTDB lineage: Bacteria > Pseudomonadota > Gammaproteobacteria > Steroidobacterales > Woeseiaceae > JACZWL01. The sequence goes on from JAZFPY010000106.1 coordinate 678, forward strand.
CGGAAAAAACGCCGTCGAGAACCAGGAACTCCTCGCCGGCGTCATGTTTGTGGCGCGAAAACGAGCTGCCCGGCGCATACCTGACTAGGCTGGTCGCGCGCGCGACCTCGCCACCAATTCGGTCGAGCATCAGCCGGTCCACGCCCGATTCGGGCGAGCAGACCCAGTCTGAATCCTTCGGAACAACGACCGCCTTTACCGCGAAATCTGCGTTTATGTGCACGACTTACAAGAAGGCTTGTCGACGATTATCCCTGGACGACGTGTGGAAACTGGCTGTGCTCCATTTCGTGGCGCAGCAGCGCTTCTTTGGTCGGAAGGCCACCGCCAAAACCTACCAGGTCACCGCTGCTCCCGATTACGCGATGGCAGGGAATGATGATCGGGATAGGGTTGCGCCCGTTTGCCGCACCAACGGCCCGAACCGCCTTCGGGTTACCTATCCTCTTTGCGATATCGCCGTAAGATGCTGTGGTTCCATAGGGGATCTTCTGCAATTCATCGAGAACTTTTCTTTGGAACTCGGTGCCGTCCGGTCGCAGACGAAGGTCAAATGAATGCAGATTTCCGTCAAAATAGGCGGCCAGTTGCTCGCGCACGTCGCCGAACGGTTTCTCGGAGTAGATCCAGTCCGGCTCCGGCTCCCTGCGCATCGAGCCCTCGGGAAAACCGACCAGGCAAAGCGCATCGTTGTCGCCGGCAAGCAACAGATCGCCGATCGGTGTGTCGAGATAACAGTAATACATCGTTTTATCCTCCGGAGTTCGCAAGGGAACTCCACAACAATAGTGCGGCATATGCCCGCCAGGGGCGCCAGGACTCGGCCCGCCGCAAAAGCTCTGCTGGCGTTGTGCGCCCGGTCTGGTTGCCGATTAAATCCACGGCCTTCAGGAGACCGAGGTCCGAGGACGGAAAAGCGTCCGGGTTCTTCAACACGCGCATGGCAACGTATTGTGCCGTCCAGTCTCCCACACCCTTGATGGATGTCAGGCTTCTGCAGAAGTCTTCAGGCTCCTGTGTTATGTCAAAATTCAGGTCGCCATCGGCCGCGGCAGCCGCGACCCGGCGAATCGTCTCCGCACGACTCCTGACCAGCCCGATATTGCTGAATCGCGCGTGCCTCAACCGGTCGGCCGACGGAAATATGCGCCGCAGCCCGACGTCTCCTGACTCATCCGACAGGCTAAGCCTCTCGCCATACTGATCGGCAATTCGTCCGGCCAGTGTGGTCGCCGCCTTGACCGAAATTTGCTGGCCGAGTATCGCGCGGATCATCAATTCGAATCCGTCCCAGGCGCCGGGCACACGCATGCCCGGAGATTTTCGGATTAAGCCTTGCAGCGATTCGTCTCTCTTCAGTGTAGTACTAATTTCGCCAATCGGCGCATCGAGATCGAACATCTCCCGCGAGCGTTGCACTATCTCGAACAGGGCGCCGGTATCGACGCACTGTATTGTCAGCATGAGATACGCCGACAGCTTTTTCGGGCCTGCCGGACTGACCGCGATAACGCCATGTCTGTCGCCCAGCGAAATCGTTCGTCGATAGGTATCGCCGGTCACAGACTCGACGCCAGGCGTCGCACGGCCGGCAAAGAACTCCAGCATGGCTGGCCAGCTAAACGGTTTTCGATAAGGAAGCCGTACCGACAATGTCACCGCGTTGCCGTTGACAATCGATTCTTCACCAAACTTCCTGAGCTCCCTTGGCGCCCGACCGTATGTTTTCTTGAACGTATCGTTGAATCGCCTGATGCTGCCGTAGCCGGCAGCTGACGAAACGTGGCTCATCGGTAACTCCGTTTCATCGATCAGGCGCTTCGCGAAATGCAGTCGCTGTGTATGTGCGACCGCCACGGGAGACGCTCCCAGGTGTTTCGTAAATAGCCGGCGAAGATGTCGGCTCGTTACTCCAAGCCTGTCAGCGAGTTCCTCTACGTCACCGTCGTCAAGCGCACCGCCGGCGATTAGTCTCAAGCCGCGCCGCACTGTGGTCGACGTTCCGCCCCATGCGGGCGTGCCCGGTGCACACTCGGGCCGGCATCTCAGGCATGGCCTGAAACCCGCTTCGCTGGCAGCGGCAGCGCTCGGGTAAAACAAAACGTTTTCGCTTTTAGGTGCGACTGCAGGGCAAATCGGCCGACAATATATGCCGGTCGTTTTTACGCCGACAAAAAACTGGCCGTCGAAACGGGCGTCTCGCGCCAGCCTCGCTCGTTCGCAGATTTCCGTACTGAACATCGCTTATAGCCCCCTCGTCAGGCATCAGTATACGACGGGGGCCAATTAAAACTAGCCAGAATCGGACCTGCACTCGAAATGTCTGAGGTGTGGAGGCGGGACTGTGCTCAAGCGTCGTGCAAAGCGTAGCGACGCAGGACGCCAAAGCCAGCGGAGCCCGATTCGACCGAGGCATGGATGCCGAGGGAGATTTAGCGAGGCCACAGTCGCGGCTCCACGCTTCTATCTATCGATGCCACCCATGCACATGTATTTGATTTCGAGGTAATCGTCCATGCCGTATTTGGATCCTTCGCGCCCCTGCCCGGATTCCTTGACACCGCCAAAAGGCGCCATCTCGTTGGAAATGATTCCGTCGTTGATGCCGACGATTCCATACTCGAGCGCTTCTCCGACGCGCCAGATACGACCGATATCCCGGGCATAGAAATAGCAAGCCAGGCCGACTTCCGTGTCGTTTGCCATCACGATCGCTTCTTCCTCTGTCCTGAATTTGAACAGCGGTGCGACCGGACCAAATATCTCTTCCCGAAAGACGCGCATGTCATCGCTGGCGTTTATCAGAATCGTCGGCTCGACAAAGCAGGCACCAAGAGCAGAACGCTGACCGCCGACAACCACTTTTGCGCCTTTGCCGACCGCATCGTCAACGAATGCCAGCACGTCATTGGCTGCGCCTTCATTGATTAGCGGACCGATCGTAACGCCTTCCGCGGTGCCGTCTCCCATCTTGAGGTCGGCAGCCGCCGCCATCAATTTTTCGACAAACTCATCGTAGATGCTTTCCTGCACGAGGATACGGTTCGCACAGACACAGGTCTGACCGGCATTCCGGAATTTGCAAATGATTGCCCCGGCTACGGCGGCATCGAGATCAGCGTCATCAAAAACAATGAACGGCGCATTTCCGCCAAGCTCCATCGACGTGCGCTTGACGGTCGATGCACAAGCCGCCATCAGTTTTTTGCCAACAGCTGTCGAGCCCGTAAATGTAAGCTTTCGCACAGTGGGGTTCGACGTCAGCTCCTCACCGATTTCTGACGTGCGACCAGTGATGATATTGATGACACCAGCCGGAATACCCACTCGCACAGCCAGCTCTGCGAAAGCATAAGCCGACAACGGCGTCGCGCTCGCGGGTTTGCAAACCACTGTGCACCCGACCGCCAGCGCCGGCGCAATCTTTCGCGTGAGCATCGCGTTAGGAAAGTTCCACGGTGTTATGCAGGCGACAACACCAACCGGCTGCTTGATGCAGACAATGCGTTTATCCTTCGAAGGCGCGGGTATGGTATCGCCATAGACCCGTTTTGCTTCTTCAGCGAACCACTCGATGTAGTTAGCGCCGTAGGCAACCTCCGCACGCGCCTCAGCAAGCGGCTTGCCCTGCTCGGCCGTCAGAATCTGCGCCAGGTCTTCCTGGGCTTCCAGCATCAGGTTGAACCACTTGCGCAACAGCGCAGCCCGCTCTTTGGCAGTTCTCTGGCGCCAGTCGATCATGGCAGCTTCGGCGGCTTCGATAGCGCGCCGCGTCTCGGCGGCGCCACATTTGGCAACTTCGGCTATGACCTCGCCGTTGGCCGGATTCGTGATCGCCAGGGTATCGCCGTTATCGGCATCCACCCATTCGCCGTTGATAAAGGCCTGGGTTTTCAACAGCGCCTTATCGGCAATCTGCATGCTCATGATCTCTCGCTCCCGCCAATGTGAGCGTATCCGGTTAATGGCATACCGTGACTTTGCTACTTAGCGTTAATCCTATGTCTTGCCAATTTAACAAGAGGGTCCTTGCAGCCGCCTTTTTGAATTGGTGCCGGCACACGGATTCGAACCACAAGCTCGCTGCCGCCAATACGAGCGTATCCGGTTAGTGGCACACTGTGACGCTGCCACTCCGCGTGAATCCTATGTCTTTCCAATTCAAAAAGAGGGTCCTTGCGGCTCCCTTTTTGAATTGGTGCCGGCACACGGATTCGAACCGCGGACCTGAGGTTTACAAAACCCCTGCTCTACCAACTGAGCTATACCGGCATTGTTCAACAGGAAGCGAATTATTCTCTTTTGAGCCGGTTGCAGCAAGGTCCGGGCGAAGCGCCAGAGACCTTTTGCCTGTCAGCGCGAGCGCGGGCAGGTCGCCGCATTCCTTAGCAGGACTCTGTCCTCACCGTATTTTTCAATCATGTTGCCGGCACCCTTGCCGGGAGGCAGGCCGATATCAACAAAAAATACGGTGCCTTCACGCATGCGTGGTGTGATGTCAGCCGGAAGGCCCAGCGATTTCGCCTGCAATTCCACTCGTTCTGCCCGGCTCATTTCGCCAAAGAGCCCGAGAGAAATTTTTAGTCCATCATCCTCTGTGGGCACGAGGTATGCATCACCGAGCCCGCCTTCCTTTAATTTGCCGAGCATGACATTTCCGGTTTCGCGATTCTCGATATTTCGGATTTGCACCCAGTGACCAATGAATACCTGACCCTGAGTCCTCCGGATACTGGCCCGCATGCCCTGCTTTTCATATTCGGCCATCGCTCCGCTGGCAAGTGTGGTCGTCGTAAACGGCCCGAGAGTCACACATGAACGACCGACTACCGCGGCAAGGTCGGAAGGTTTACCAGAGCCGAGAACGGCACCAACGCTGGTTGCTGCCTCGGCAATTTTTGTTCTGGAAATTTCCAGTGGCGGGCCGAGATCCGATTCATTCGAGATTTCTACACCGGCCTCTGGCGGCTCATCGACGAAAAGCCCCCAAATAAAGTAGAGAATATTCGCCAACAGCAGCAGCAAAAGCAGGTTTTTCACGATTCGCTTTGTACCATGAATGCAAGTCCCTGGAGCACCAGGTTCGGACGGTGTAATGCCTTATCGCCAAGCTGCTTTAGAATGCGCGAGGCATCTCCGCCGGTCAAGACGATTTTGGTCCGGTAACCTTCTGCACGTAGCACTTTAGCCGCGCGCTCAATCGCCCCACAGACGGCGTTTATAGCGCCCGATTGCACAGCGCCGTCGGTATTGTTTGCGAACATGGCCATTCCGCGACCCGGGTCTCTTGGCAGTCGTTTTGCGGCGGAAATATCACTCGTCTCCGATCTCAACGCACGACCCATTAATGCAAGTCCGGGAAGAATCTGCCCACCCTGGTGAACGCCGTTCTTGTCCAATGCGTCGATCGTTACTGCCGTCCCCGCATCAACAATACAGATTGCTCCTCGAAATTCAGATCGCGCACCGATCATCGCCACCCACCGGTCCACACCCATTCGTCGCGGTTGCCTGTAACTGTTAGTCACACCGTATGCCTGTTTCTCACAATGTGCGAAATGAATATCGCAGCCGCAGTGGATACCGATGACACCCGACAGGCGTGTCGCAAGACTGGCGCCCGCAACGTTGCTGGCGAAAACGCGGTCGACTCGACGCGGCAGGCGTGTAACAAGTGATGCGAATCCTAAATCGTGGATCTTGGAACGCGTAAAACTGCCCGTGCGGTTGATGCGGCCCTTTTCAAGCAGGCCCCATTTCAATCGAGTGTTGCCGACGTCAAACAACAGCGCGCGAACTTCGCTCATGCGTCGTTATCCTGCTCGTCCGGCAGTGAAATAGTCCCGGTGATAATGCGTCGCCGATTCTCGTCCGTTCGAACACAGAGTGCCCCATCGTAATCGACGCCGTCTGCAACACCACAGCAACGTCCATCAGGCATATCAACGACGATCTGTTTGCCCTTGAGCCAGTCGTACCTCTCCCAACTGTCCTGAAATGGCGCGAACCCGTCGGACTCAAACCGAACCATACAGTCAAACAGGCTTTCAATAACGGCAACCGACAACTTTTCCCGCGATGGCGGATTGCCGGTGCATTTCTTTAAATCCACTATTTTGTTCGTCCAGGACGGCCCGTCCAGAAGTTGCATTGAATCCGGAAGATCAACATTCAGACCGATACCGGCAACAACTGTTACGCCGTCGCTCGCGCCGTTTTGAACTTCGGTCAGAATGCCGCCGAGCTTGCCGTCGCAGGCAATAATGTCATTCGGCCATTTCAGGCTGATGCCGCCGACGCCGAGCCGCTCGAGCGCTTCGGCAACACCGATACCGAGGGCCAGCGTCAGGCTTGGCAGCTTGTCGGGAACACTGCCGAAAGTGTAGGCCATTGACAGGCACAGCCCGGATGCTGGCGGTGATTGCCAGATTCGATCCTGGCGCCCGCGACCCGCGGTCTGGTGTTCCGCAAGTACAACGCGAAACCGGCCTGGCGCAGGAGAAGGCTGCTCCAGCAGATAGCTGTTGGTCGATTCAATTTCTGACAAGACTTCGAGTATGTCCAGCCGCGCACCAGGTACGCTCGTGATCGGTTCTCGAATTCTCTCGGCGTCCAGCATGCTCACCTACGCTACTGATTTCGCCGATGAAAAAACATTAGCCGCGGATTTCTTTCCTCTGCGCCATCCATCATGCGTCGAATATTCGAGCGATGAGTGAAAACGATGTACAGCGCAAGCACGGCACAATAGATGAAAAGCGGCTGGTTCGACGGGAGACGCATCACAGCCAGATAAACCGGTGCTGACAATCCCGCAATCATCGTCGCAAGTCCCACGTATCCGGAAAGGACGAGTACCCACGCCCACACCAGCAGCATGGGAATGATGAGCCCGGGTGCCAGAAT
>JAZFPY010000107.1:0-8025 GCA_036444875.1 Woeseiaceae bacterium
ACTCCGGCGGCGCGCTCGTGAATACTTCGGGGCAGCTTGTCGGCATCAATACAGCAGTGCTGGCACAGGATGCCGGTACGGCCGGCATAAGTTTCGCGATTCCTGTCGATCTCGTTCGAGGCGTTGTGGAAGAGATCAAGAAAAACGGCAGGGTTATTCGAGGCTGGCTTGGTGTTGAGCCTGACGACCTCACCCGGGCCGAATTTCAAGCACTGGGACTGGAATCGAACGTCGGCATTCTGCTGTCTCGCGTTTACGAGGGCGGTCCGGCAGCCGCAGCCGGGCTCAGGCGGAACGATGTGATTCTCTCGATCAACGGTGAACCCATACGTAGCGGACAGCAAGCACGCTTGCTTGTGGCTGGTTTGCGCCCGGGCGATACGGTCGATCTGGTGGGCTGGCGAAACGGGCGTCGATTCACGGCGTCGATGCTGGCTGGTGAGCGCCGGCGCGAACGCTGAAATTCGCTCATCAATTCAATCGGATCAGGTGCCGGTGTTCGGTTTCTTCGGTTCTTGGACTGAGAACCGAAGAAACCGAACACCGGCACCGCTTCCTAGCCGGGCACCCGGCGAATGGATGCCCCCAGTTGATTCAGTTTTTCCTCGATGCGTTCGTAGCCTCGGTCAACATGATAGATTCGATCGACCACGGTTTCTCCCTCGGCTGCGAGGCCGGCCAGGACCAGTCCGGCTGACGCGCGAAGATCAGTCGCCATGACGGGCGCGGCAGTCAATCGTTCGACCCCCGTCGATATCGCCATGTTGCCTTCGATCCGAATGTCAGCGCCCATACGTTGCAGCTCGAGCACATGTTGAAACCGGTTCTCGAATACGGTTTCCGTGACGGTGCCAACACCTTCAGCCGTTGCGTTCATCGCACAGAACTGTGCCTGCATATCGGTCGGGAAGGCAGGATACGGCAAAGTACGAATGTCGACCGCCTGCGGCCGTTTGCCGGTCATATCGAGTTCTATCCAGTCATCGCCAACTGCGATTGATGCACCCGCTTCCTGCAGTTTGACGAGCACGGCCTCGAGATAGTCCGGAGACGTCCGTTTTAGCCGCACCTTGCCGCCAGTCATTGCCGCCGCGACAAGATAGGTGCCGGTTTCAATCCGGTCAGGCAACACTTCGTAGGCGGTCCCGCGAACCTCATCGACGCCCTCAATCCGGATCGTGCTGCTGCCGGCACCCGTGATTTTCGCGCCCATCATATTCAGAAAATCCGCGAGATCACTGACCTCAGGCTCCCGCGCAGCGTTTTCGAGGACTGTCTCGCCATCGGCAAGTACAGCCGCCATCATCAGGTTTTCAGTACCGGTGACCGTGACAATGTCGAACACGATGTGTGTGCCCTTGAGGCGGTCAGCCCTTGCCCTGATGAATCCGTTTTCCACTTTGACGTCGGCGCCCATCGCCTGGAGTCCCTGCACGTGCAGATTGACCGGTCTCGCTCCGATAGCACAACCACCCGGCAGCGACACGTCGGCCTCACCGAATCGGCTGACCAGCGGCCCGAGCACCAGGATAGATGCCCGCATCGTTTTGACGAGCTCGTACGGCGCGCAACGTTCACTGATATTGCTGCCGTCCACTTCAATATTGAGTTTGTCATTGATGGTCACCATCGCGCCCATACTCTGCAGGAGCGCAATAATCGTCGTTACGTCATTCAGGTGGGGCACATTACCTATGGTCACTGTATCCGCTGTGAGCAAGGTGCCAGCCAGAATAGGCAAAGTTGCGTTTTTCGCACCCGATATCGAAATCTCTCCTTCGAGCCGGGTGCCTCCGCGTATGAGTAATTTGTCCAATGCCGTATCAGGCCTGACCCGCCGACTCCAGTTTGCTCCATTCCCCCGGCGTGTGTGCACGAATCGACAGTGCATGGATTTCATTGCCCATTAGCGTGCCCAGGCATTCATATATCAACTGATGACGCTGCATCGGACGCTTGCCGTCGAATGCTTCCGCCACAACTATGGCCTCGAAGTGCGTGTTGTCGTCAGTCTGCACCCTGACGCTGGCGTTCGGCAGACCGGCTTCGATCAGTGCGGCGATCTCTGATGGCTCCATAATTTCAGTTGTTCACGAGTAGCCCTGGGTCGCGCAGTTTAACAAAACCGCGAAGCAGTCCAACACGCATTGCTGATTGTGTATTATTGGTGTCCCGGGCCGTTTTTGCGAATAGCCGGGTTCTGGTACCAAATAGCGCGGACTGCTGGTCTGGATTGACCGCAAGCCGCTATGACAATACTAATCAGAACATCTGAAATATGCCTGGCTCTTTTGCTGAACTTATCGTCGGCCTGCTGCTCCTGATCTGGGGGGCCGACCGGCTTGTCTACGGTGCCGCGGCGAGCGCGAGAAACCTTGGCGTAGCGCCGCTGCTCATCGGCCTGACCATTGTGGCATTCGCCACCTCGGCGCCGGAAGTGCTGGTATCCATCGTTGCCGCGTTCCGGGGAGAAACGGACCTGGCGGTAGGCAATGCCATCGGTTCGAACATTGCCAATATCGGGCTTGTGCTGGGCAGCGTCGCCCTGTTAAGGCCGATCGAGCTGACATCCGCAACGCTGCGACGTGAAATGCCGGCGCTGCTGGCGGTGACACTTCTCACCGTAGCCCTGTTTCTCGATACCTACCTGAGCCGTGTCGACGGGCTGGTGCTCCTGACCGGTTTGATTATCGTGATGATCTGGTTGACCCGGCTCGGTTTCCGGTCATCGGCAAGCGATCCGATGACAGCGGAATATGAGGCGGAAATTCCTCTGCACGTGAGCATGCGCATGGCCATATTCTGGCTCGTCATCGGCCTGGCTGCGCTGCTCGTCGGCGCGGAACTGCTGGTGGACGCCGCAATCAACATCGCTCATGCGCTGGGTGTCACCGAGCTGGTTATCGGCATCGTACTGGTTGCCCTGGCCACCAGCCTGCCTGAACTCGCCGTATCTATGGTCAGTGCGCTGAAAGGCGAGTATGGACTGGCACTGGGCACCATAGTCGGTTCGAATATTTTCAATTTGCTGGCTGTGATCGGCATCGCAGCGGTCATCGAGCCTGCGAAATTACCCGAGTCTGTGCTGTCCCAGCACATATTCGTCCTGGTGGCCTTCACGCTGGCCCTGTTTGCCATGACCTATGACTACGACGGTAAAGGGCATATCTCCCGGCTCGAGGGCGGCGCACTTTTAGTTGCATATCTCGCCTTTATCGCGTTTGTGATAGTGCAAAACGTTTAGACTGGTGGCTCGGTCCTTGTTGGACCACCAACTACATTTGCCGGAGCCAATTTGCCCCCAGACCTGAAACCCGACGAACTCCTTGCGCTGGCAAGGCAGGTGCTCGATATCGAATCGCGCGCCGTCGAGCAGCTGAAATCCCGGCTTGATGAGTCTTTTGCGGCCGCCTGCTCCCTTTGCCTCGCAACCAGTGGCCGGGTCGTTGTTACCGGCATGGGTAAGTCAGGGCACATTGGCAGAAAAATTGGCGCAACACTCGCGAGTACCGGCACGCCATCTTTTTTCGTTCATCCTGCCGAAGCGAGCCATGGCGACCTGGGAATGATTACGCCGAGTGATTTGCTCCTGGCAGTGTCCTATTCAGGAGAAACCGAGGAAATCGTAACAATATTGCCATTGATCAAGCGGATGGGCGCAAAGCTGATTTCCATTACCGGCAAGCCTGGATCGACGCTGGCGAAGGCAGCCGATGTCCACCTCGACGTCAGCGTGGATGAGGAAGCCTGCCCATTAAACCTCGCGCCAACTGCAAGTACGACGGCGACGCTCGCAATGGGCGACGCGCTCGCGGTCGCCCTTTTGCAAAGCCGGGGCTTCACTGCGGAAGACTTTGCGCTATCGCATCCCAGCGGCAGCCTCGGCAAACGCCTTTTTTTGCGTGTAGCAGACGTCATGCACAGTGGCGATGAAATCCCGTCAGTCGGTGTTGACGTCCATCTCAGCGACGGCCTCGTGGAAATGACGCAAAAAAGTCTTGGCATGACAGCCGTTGTCGATAACGATAATCACCTGCTCGGCATTTTCACCGACGGCGATTTGCGTCGCGCACTGGACACGGGCATTGACGTTCACAAGACAACAATGAAGTCAGTCATGCACCGCGAATGCAAGGTAACCGGGCCGGACATTCTCGCGGCAGAAGCTGTACGTGTCATGGAAGAAAACAAAATAACAGGGCTGCTTGTCACCGATGATGAAAACCGTCTGATCGGTGCACTGAACATTCATGATTTGTTCAGAGCAGGGGTGATGTGAGCGCTCGGGACCAAACGCTTGCCGGCGTACGCCTGGTGGCATTCGACATAGACGGCGTCTTTACGGACGGCCGTTTTTATTTGTCAAACGATGGCATCGAGTCCAAGGCCTTTTATACGCACGATGGTTTCGGTGTCAGGCAGCTGCTCGAGGCCGGCCTGGTGGTTGCCGTTATCAGTGGTCGTCAATCGGTGGCCGTTGACCAGCGCATGGCCGAACTCGGCGTGCGATACGTCATACAGGGAAAATCCGATAAAGTGGCGGCGTTTGAGACGCTCGTCACCGAACTGGGCATAAGTGACGCACAAGCCGTGTATGTGGGCGATGACGTGCCCGATCTGCCGCTCCTGCGCCGAGTCGGTTTTTCCGTCGCCGTCAGTAACGCACATGATGACGTCAAGGCCGAAAGTGATTACACGACCGCCAGAGCGGGCGGATTCGGCGCGGTCAGGGAAGTTTGTGACCTCGTTCTCCACGCCCGGCAGAATGGCAAGGGCTGAATCCGATGTCGGCGCGCGGCATTCTAGGATTTGTGGTGCTACTCCTTGGGGCTGCCGGCAGCTGGTATCTGTCCGGCTCCCTGGGTAAGTCTGAAATTGTGGAGACCTCGGGAAATGCGATACCAGACGGCTATTATCTGAAGAAGGCGAAGATTCTTGGCACAGGAAGTGACGGCCGTCTGCTTTACGAAATTGAAGCCGATTATGCGGAGCAACTGGATGGCGCAGACATAGCCTTTCAGAATGTCCAGATTCGGTACTCGAAGGGCGCCCAGGTAAATTGGGTCCTGAACGCCGACACCGCAACCGTCAGCCATAATCAGCAGCGGATTATCCTGAAAGGACACGTACGAGCGGTAAATGCCGAAGGATTTGAGGGAAAAGTTACCGAAATCAGAACCGAGTACCTCGAATTCGAACCAGACGCCTACCGGGCACAGACAGACAGCCGGGTTCAAATTCGCATAGGTGCGCGAAGTCTCACGGCGACCGGCATGCTAGCATTGCTGCAGGAGAACCGTCTGGAACTGAAGTCGAACGTCAGCGGCAAGTTTGTTCCGTAATATCAAATTGTATGCAAGATTCCCGCTTCAAAATTCTCGTTGTCCTGGCTGTTTTTGTGCCGGGGCTGGTAACGGGTCAAATTAGTGACCTGAGGTTACCAATCTCACTCGACGCCGACTCTTCCGAATACGACGGCAAGAGCACGATGGTTGTGTTCCGTGGGCTACGCCTGACTCAGGGCAGCATGGGAATCGAAGCTGACGACGGCCGCGCCAACAAACTCGATTTTGAGGATAGCGTTTGGCAACTCTCCGGCAATGTCATCATCGATGTCGAAAACGGACATATTGAGTGCGACTCAGCCGACCTGACTTTTTCCAACTATGCGCTGGTTCTCGCAACGATCACGGGCTCGCCTGCAACGTTCGAGATGCAGCGTCCCAATAGTTCGGAACCGACCTACGCCGAAGCCGGCCGGCTCGAATACGACCTTGCCCGAGGAATCATCGAATTCTCCGGGCAGGCGAAGATTACTGAGAACGGCAACCAGATTACATCGAGCTACCTCGTCTATGACATCAAGGAACAGTTGATAAACGCCCAGTCGGGCGGAGACGGTGATCCGAAGGTACGAATTACCTACACGCCGAAAGAAGCTGTGGAGCCGGTTGCGCCTGAAGGCAGCAACGAAACGAATGCCGGCAGCCCGGAAGGAACCGAAGAAGGCGGTCGATGAGTATTCTCAGCATTCAGAATATTTCCAAACGTTACAAGTTCCGCGAAGTCGTCAAGACCATCTCTCTCGAAATAATGAGCGGTGAAGTCGTCGGCCTTCTCGGTCCTAACGGCGCAGGAAAAACGACAGCCTTCTATATGATCGTCGGACTTATTCCTTCGGACAAAGGCCGTATCCTGCTGGACGGTAAGGACCTGACCGCATTACCGATGCACAGAAGAGCAGCGCTGGGGCTCGGCTATCTGCCGCAGGAAGCATCGATTTTCCGCAAGCTAAGCGTTGAACAAAATATCCTCGCAATTCTTGAATGCCGCGACGACCTTGACCGTGCAGGACGCGAGCAGGAGCTCGATCAGTTGCTCGACGAACTGCATGTGGGTCATGTTCGCACGAGCCTAGGTATCAGTCTTTCCGGCGGTGAGAGGCGGCGCGTGGAAATCGCCCGCGCGCTTGCCGCGAACCCAAGATTTGTGTTGCTGGATGAGCCGTTTGCGGGTGTCGATCCCATTTCAGTACTCGATATTCAGAGAATAATCAGGCATTTATGTGACCGTGAAATCGGGGTGCTAATCACTGACCATAATGTGAGAGAAACCCTCGGAATATGCGGAAGAGCCTATATACTGAATGACGGTAGCCTGATCGCTTCAGGATCGCCTGAAGAGATTCTGGAAAATCAGCACGTTCGGGAAGTGTATCTCGGACAGGAATTCACACTTTGAAGATACATACGAGAACTACACATCAGGACCGGACTATCCGATATTGAAGCTTTCACTCGAATTAAAGCTTGGACAAACGCTGACGATGACGCCGCAGTTGCAGCAGGCGATTCGTTTGTTGCAGTTGCCGTTGCTCGATCTCAGTGCGGAAATACAAGAAGCGCTTGAAGAAAATATCATGCTGGAGATGGAGGACCTTCCGGACGCACCGAGGACCGGCAGTGAGACGACTGCCGAAATTGAGACGATCAAGGCGGAGGACAGCTGGCAGTCCAGTTCAATAGGGCGTATTCAAGACAGCGGTTGGAACGGCGAAGGACGACCGATTAACGAATATGCCGACCAAAGCGGCCAGACGCTTCGTGAGCATTTGTTATGGCAGGTCGAACTTGAGCACTTCAATCCGCGCGAGGGGATTATCGGCGAGGCGATTATCGACGCGATAAACGATGACGGCTACCTGACAACGGATCTCGTCGATATCCTGGGAAGCATCGGCGAAGAAGCTCAGGTGTCGGAAGACGAGGTAAAGCAGGTGCTCAGCAAGGTGCAGCGCCTGGACCCGGTCGGCATCGGCGCAAGATCGCTTTCCGAATGCATCCTGTTGCAGTTGCGCCAACTGGATCCCGGCACGCCCGGGCTGGAACTGGCCAAGAGCCTGGCGAAAGACCACCTGGATTTGATTGCGAACAAGGAATACGCAGAGTTACGGCGCAGGCACCGCGCTTCCGAGGCGGACCTGGACACCGCGCTGGCCCTGGTCAAAAGCTCCAATCCCAAGCCTGGTCTCGCGGTAAGCCCGGAATCGACTGAATATGTCGTACCGGATGTCTTTGTTCGCAAAATCGATAACCGCTGGCAGGTCGAGATCAGCTCATCCGGCATTCCGCGCCTGTCCGTGAACCAGAAGTATGCGCAACTGTTGCGCGGAAACGGCGACCACGCTGCTCTCCGGTCTCAGCTGCAGGAGGCCCGCTGGCTTGTGCGAAGCCTTGAGATCCGTAATGAAACGTTATTGAAAGTCGCGACCTGCATCGTCGCACGCCAAACTGAGTTTTTGGAGCATGGCGACGAGTCAATGAAGCCGCTAGTATTAAGGGATGTTGCCGAAACGATTGGCATGCACGAATCAACAATATCCCGCGTGACAACCAACAAATATATGCATACGCCACGTGGCGTATTTGAGTTCAAATATTTCTTTTCCAGTCACCTCTCGACAGCGGGCGGCGAAGATCAGTCCTCCACCTCTGTGCGGGCAAAGATTCGCAAGCTCATTGGCGG